>JABDRC010000035.1 GCA_013041945.1 Halobacteria archaeon | reverse complement strand
ACTGGTCTGCCGCACCATCAACCACGGCATCGGCGACTACCTCGACCGCCATGGTCTTGCCTCGGTCAGCGCGCTGACCGGCAGTCTCGCCCTGAACAGCCCCGATTCCGCCTGCCACGGCGGCTGAGACCACAACCACCCCAAAAAACCCGTCGGAAATCGGGGGTTTACCGCCGGTCGCATTCAAGTTATCCCGCTGAGCGCCGTTACCCCGGATGACAAGGATGTTGAAGCCACTCTATGGATGGTCCCGATGACTTTCATGAAGAGAGTGAACGATGAAAAATCCTTGCAAACATGCACTTATAGCAGCTGCGCTGTCGGTTTCCCTGGCAGCCCCCCAGCTGGTCCACGCTGAAAGCGTCACCGCCACCGGCGCCGGTACTGTTACCGCTGACGCCCGCGTCGATTTCCGTATCATCATCCCGGGTGTTCTGCGCTTCCGCGTCGGTGCTGCCGGTGGCGGTATCGACCTGATCGACTTCGCACCGACTGCCGCGAACCTCGGTACCGGCACAGACGTCGCCGCCACCGCCGGTTCCGGCGACCAGGGTAATGGTGACGTGACCGTGGAGGTACTGAGCAACTCGGGCCAGATCACCATCACGCACGATTCCAATGGCTCTGTGCTGAGCGATGGCACCGGTAATACCATTCCATATACCGAGATCCTGACTGCCAGTAGCGATGCCGCCAACCTGGATGCACCGGTACTCGGTACGGCCAGCAGCACCACGCCGACACTGACCGGCAACCTCACCGATGAGAGCGCTACCTGGACGTACACCTATGACAACACCCTGGCATACAACAGCGGTATCTACGGTGGCGTGAATACCAATGGCGGTCGCGTAACCTACACGGCGAGTTCCCCGTAGGAAGCGCAGTCTCGGGACACAGGCCGGGATGACTTGCAGAGGACAGGGGTTTCCCCTGTCCTCTCGCATTTACGCCATCAATCTGGTGAACGATGCAATTAGACGGTAGTATCCAATGGCACAAATACAACGCAGTGTATCCCGTTGACTCCGATGTTCCATTCCCGTTCGCTCTGCCTGCTGCTCATAACCGCCTTAAGCTGTTGTCCACTCACGGCACAGGCCGCGAAGTTCAAGGTAAACAACAAACCACCGCCCGGGGTGATGCTGTCCATCGGACCCGGCGGGGCACGCATCGGCGAGGTTGCCTTTAAAATAAAATCCCGCGACCTCGGCACCGGCGTCCCGCTCAGGGGCAAACCGGATATCAATATCCGGGTGGCAAACCGCGCCACGCCGGGCAATTCACGGGTGGCGGTACTGACGGTCGACTCCTCGGTACCCTTGCGAAACGGGCCCTACATCACGCCGTTCACGAGCATCAGCTGGACTGCAAAGAAAGGTAATATTCCGTCCGGGCGCTATGACGGCAGCAGCAGCCAGTTCCTGTTTTCCTTTTCCAACTCGCAGGAGGTCAGGGACAAGCACCGTTTTTACTACGACAACACCGGAATAATCGAGGTCGGGACCTACACCGGCCGTGTCACCTACACGCTGACCATGCCATGAAAACTTTCGTGCTTGCCTGCCTGGCGCTGGCAACAGCAATGCCTGCCGGTGCCGTCAAACTCGATGACAGCCTGTCACCGCGGCAGAATGTCGATGTCAGTATCGACTGGCGCTACAGCAGCAACCTGGACAACCTCGACGAAGAGCAGCTCAATGCCCTTTACTCGAACGTGCGCAACTTCGAGGTGCGGCTGAATACCGCACAATACACAGGCAGACAGGCGCGCATCTACCTGAGCCTTCCCGTGGTAATACGCGGACTGGATGACCCTGCCGGGATGCGCCTGAGCTGGACTACGCGCGGCGTGTTTTCGGACGGCACCGTCACCCCGGGCACACGCTCGCTGCTGTTTGACGGCATCATTAAAGACGCCGTCCTGATCGACATTCTTGACTTCACCATCGAAATCGATGGCCGTTCCTTCAACAACCCGATAACTTTCGAGCCTGAATATGAAATCGAACCTGTCACACCCTGAGAAATTCCTGCTTGCACTGTGGATGACCCTGTTCGTCTTTCCTGCGGCGGGGGCGGCCGGTTTTGCCGCTACGGTTTCGCCGCCGCGTTTCGAACTGTTTGCAGAGCCCGGCGAGATCCTGCGCGAGTCGGTGGAAATAAGCAATGCCGATACTGCGACAGCTAATTTCAACATGCGTACCGCAGACTGGGAGCTGACCGAAGACGGCAACGTGACCATTCACCCGCCGGAACTGCAACCGGGCAGTTGCCGCGGCTGGGCAAAGATTGAACGGCACAAAATAAAACTGCTGGCGGAAAGCGAGCGGAAATACCGCTTCGAGATCCATGTGCCGGAAGATGCACAGCCCGGCGAGTGCCGCGTTGCACTGTTGCTCGAAGGCACAGCTGAAGAAGATTTGCTGGCCGGCGCCGGCGAAATACGCTTTCCTGTGCAGGGTCGTATCGCCATTATCGTCTATGTCGTGGTCGGGGATGCAAGGCCGGAGATGAACCTGCTGCGTCTCGGCATGGACACCGTGAACAGTGAGCAGATTCCTGTTGCCGTACTGGAGAACAGCGGCAAGGCACACGGTCGTCCGTCCGGGATTCTCGAGGGTATTGATGCAGTCGGCAACAGGCTGGAATTTACCGTATCACCCAGCCCGGTCATGCCGGGACAAACGCGCCGCATACCGATCTGGCCCGCCAGGAGCAACCGGGTCAGCATCCGGGATATCGTACTGCCGCTGCAACTGAGCGGAACGATCGAATGGGAAGGCGGTAAAAAGAAAATCGATGAGGCGGTATCACCTACTCATCGAATCGGACTAACGGAATAGCCACGCTGGTACGCTCGCGGATGTTCACCGACAGGGGTCTCGGGCCTTCATCGTCCAGCCCCCACGGCAGCGGCAAATCTTCCAGGGCGATTGAAATATTGTGCTGTCCGACCGGTACCGGAGTGAATTCGAAACGGCCGTCACGGTCGGTTGCTCTCCGGTAGCGCCGGTCAAGAAAAACATAGACGCCCGCTGCCGCCCGTTCGCCGGCCTGGCGTACACCGTCACGGTTCCCGTCGTAAAACACCACGCCGGCAACATTGCCATAGCCGGTCTTGCCGGTATCAGCGCCATAACGATCGAATGGCCGGCCCGATGTGATGTCACGCCGCACGCTCAGAAACACGCTGCGCTCGGTACCCTCGAAATCCGTGCCGGCGAGCGCGCCGGATGAATCTTCGCTCGAATCATTGATACCGGCACGCAGCGACGCCTCCCAGCCGGGCAGGAACCGCCACAGCAGGGCCGCGCTTGCGTTGACTGAATTCGTATTGATACCGGTGCTGTCGTTTTCGGTATGCGTCCAGTTGAGACTGGCATCCCAGCGCAGGCGCGAGGTGTATTCATGGTAGGCCAGCAGACCCGCGGTGAATCTTGACTCGTCATTGCCGGTACCGCTTTCCGACTCGTATCCAAGCGTACTGGAAACAAGCAGGGCGCGGCTTGTTTCCCAGGCCTGGTCCCAGGTAATACCGCTGCCATGGCCGTGGTCCGGACCGTTTTCGAGGTCCGCCACCTGCAACTGCAGGCGCGTCGTTCCCGCGGCGAAGCGGTGCGAGCCATACACCGTCAGCCGGACAGCACGCGAGTCGCCTGTCACCGTGCTGTCTGTGGCGTGGCTGTCACGCAGGTTGAGCGCACCGCCAATACTCGACAACCGGCTCAGTTGCCGGTTTCCGGTGACAAACGCCGTGATATTGCGCGTCCCGTTCCGCAGCGCGTCATCGTCGATATCACTGGTATTGAACTCCAGGCCACCGGCCAGTTGATAACGCAGCGTTTGCATATCCGCACGGCTGTAGAATCCCTGCTGGTCGCTGGCCATGGCGACATCGGTCCACAGCAGTTCCGGCTCCAGCCTGAACGCACCGAAACGATGGCGCCAGCGGCCGGCATAGACATCGCCATCGAGCCAAAGGCCGGCGGCGCCCCGGCTATCGGCAAGTACATGCGCCTGATAGCGGCGCCCGCGCGCTGCGTCCCTGTATTCCAACACACCGGCGAAACTCCCGTGGTCAGCGACATTGGCAGCACCGTCGACATGCACCAGGTGGATGCCGGTGTGCAGGTTATCTGCCGGCTCGCTGCTGAAGCCGGCACTCACAAGGCGGCCGCTCGTTTTATCGAAGGTCTGGACCTGCCCCGAGTCAAGCCTGCCAAGACGGCCGGCACCGAAGCGGATTTCGCCGACTGCGGACGACAACTGCGTATTGGCGCCGACCAGCAGCGTCGAGGGCAACTTGAAACGGTAACTGCTGGCCAGCGTGGGGTCGAACCAGGTCCGGTCGATGCCGAGGCTGTTCTGCATCAGCCAGTCATTGCTGATGGCGAAGTCGTGCTGCCTCAGCGTCAGCAGCGTCCCGGTTGAGGGTGACTCGCTGCGCATCGTGTCGGAACTTACGCCAAGCAGTGCGCCCTCGGCCTCGAAATCACCGTAATCGCGGGTTTCGCGTCGCCACTTCAGCAACAGGCCGTTTTCATAGGTTACGCCCTGCCTGTCACGGTCTTCCTGGAAATGGTGCAGCTGTATACCGAAATAACGCCGCCCCTGCGGCTGCTCTATGAGTTCGCGGTAGACGGGATCGACGTCATCATCGGCGATCGCCGGATCGATCAGCTGATCGATGTATTTTTCAGACGGGGGATTATCGTCGGATGGTGTTTCTTCAGCAGCAAGCGCGCACTGCCAGGGCGACAGCAACAGGCAAAAGAAAAGCCCGATGACACATTGTAAACAAGCAGCTCTCCTCCATGAGTCCGCCTTGCATGTTGGTAACATTTATGGTGGTTTTGGTCATGCTCATGACTGCCGACTCATTGTTTTATCGGCACTCGAGTCCAGTTCCTTTATCTTGCGCGTCAATGTATTACGGCCCCAGCCAAGCAGCCGTGCAGCGTCCTGGCGACGCCCGCTGGTCTGCTGCAGGGCGACGTCGATCAGTGTGCGCTCGAACACCGGCAATGCCTCGTCGAGCAGGCGCACCGACCCG
>JABDRC010000031.1 GCA_013041945.1 Halobacteria archaeon | reverse complement strand
TTCGACAAGGCCGATGCCGGCACCAATGTCCTCAGCCGCGAGGTACTGGAACAGCTCGACCTGCACCTGCAACAGATCGCGGCACAATGCCCGCGCGGCCTGGTGATCCTGTCAGACAAGCCCAACGGCTTTATCGCCGGCGCGGATATCAGTTCGTTTACGCAACTGGCGACCGGCAAGGAGATCATGGACCTGCTGACGACCGGACAGGCGGTGTTCAACCGGCTGGAGGCCATGCCCTTCCCCACCGTGGCGATGATTCACGGTTTCTGCCTCGGCGGTGGTCTGGAACTGGCACTGGCCTGTCGCTATCGCGTCACGCGCGACGATCCCGGCACCCGGCTCGGTCTGCCCGAGGTGCGCCTCGGCATCCATCCCGGCTGGGGCGGCAGCGCGCGCATGGTGCCGCTGATTGGCAGTATCAAGGCGATGGACCTGATTCTCAGCGGACGTTCGGTCGATGGTCGCACCGGCCGGCGTATGGGACTGGTCGACAACGTGGTCCCGGAGCGGCATCTCAGGACGGCCGCCCGCAAACTGCTGCTCGAGGCCCCGCCTCCGCACCGCGCGAGTATTATCGAACGTCTCAGCAACAGTGCCCCGCTACGACCATTGCTGGCACCGGTATTCCGGCAGCAGGTCGCGAAGCGTGCCGCGCAGCGCCATTACCCGGCGCCCTATGCCATGATCGAGGTGTGGCGCAAACATGCCGGTGACCAGGCCGCGATGCTCAGGGCGGAGGCGGAGTCGCTGGCCAGCCTCGTCACGGGTCCGACTGCTAAAAACCTCGTACGGGTGTTCTTCCTGCAGGAACAGCTCAAGGCGCTCGGCAAGGACAAGACCTATCGACCCACCCATGTCCATGTCATCGGTGCCGGCACCATGGGCGGCGACATCGCCGCCTGGTGTGCACTGCGCGGCTTCGACGTGACGCTGCAGGACCAGGCACCGGAACGCATCGCGCCGGCCATGGCGCGCGCCTTCAAACTGTTCAAACGCAAATTGAAGCAACCGGTCAAGGTCACGGCCGCCATGGACCGGTTGATGCCGGACCACCGCGGCCATGGCGTGGGCAAGGCCGATATCGTCATTGAAGCGATTTTTGAAGATGCTGAGGTAAAACGTTCACTTTACAAGGAAATAGAGCCGCGCATGAAGGCCGGAGCCATCCTCGCCACCAACACCTCCAGTATCCCGCTGGAGGAGCTCACGCCGGCCCTGGACAAACCGGAGCGGCTGGTCGGCCTGCACTTCTTCAATCCGGTGGCCAAGATGATGCTGGTGGAGATCGTCAATGGCGAGTCGACGTCCGCGGAAGTATCCGCCCATGCCATGACCTTCACCCGGCAGATCGACCGCCTGCCATTGCCGGTCACCAGCACACCCGGCTTCCTGGTAAACCGCATTCTCATGCCCTACCTGATGGAAGCCGTGGTACTCGAGGCCGAGGGTGTACCCGCCGTACTGATCGACAAGGCCGCCACGGATTTCGGCATGCCCATGGGCCCGGTGGAACTGGCCGACACGGTCGGGCTCGATATCTGCCTGCATGTCGCCGAGGTGCTTGCCGATCACTTCAATGCAGAAATCCCGGAACGGCTGAAAAAGCTGGTGGCAAACGGCAAGCTTGGCAGAAAGTCCGGCGCCGGATTCTATGCGTGGAAAAGAGGCAAGGCCGTCAAGCCGAAAGCCGGCACGGGCGACTGGAATATGGATGAAATAACCAACCGCCTGGTACTGCGCCTGCTGAACGAATCGGTCAGCTGCGTGCGCGAGCAGGTGGTCAGCGACCCGGACCTGCTCGATGCCGGCATGATCTTCGGCACCGGCTTCGCCCCGTTCCGTGGCGGCCCGATGAATCATCTCGATGCCGTCGGCGTGGATGTTCTGGTGAAGCAACTCGCCGGGCTGGAGAAACTGCGCGGTGAGCGGTTCGCGGCCGATCCGGGCTGGCAACAACTGGCGTAAACCGATACAGGGGGATAATCGGGCACATGAGCGAAAACAATGTTGACATAATATCCGCAGAAATCGCCGGCACGCTGGCCGGCCTGTTCCGCGAACGCGTCCGACGCACACCCGACCTGGTGGCCTACCGCCAGTATGACGAGTCCGACGGCCAGTGGAAGGACTACACCTGGCAGCAAATGGCCGATGAAGTCGCCCGCTGGCAGGCCGCATTTGCCAGCGAAGACCTGCAACCGGGTGACCGTGTCGCCATTCTCCTGCGCAACTGCCGCGAGTGGGTGCAGTTCGAACAGGCGGCCCTTGGCTGCGGCCTGGTCGTGGTGCCGTTATATACCGATGACCGTGCCGAGAACATGGCCTACATTCTCAATGATGCCGGCGCGAAGGTCGTCTTCCTGCAGGACAGCGAGCACTGGGAACGTTTGCTGGAAGTCCACGACCAGCTCGGCGGCCTGCTTCGCATCCTGACGCTCGAGCCGGTCACGGTCCCGGACAATGAATCACGCGTGCGCACCGTCGCCGACTGGCTGCCGGATACAGGCGACGGTTTTCGGGAAGATGACGGCGAGATGGATGACCTGGCCACCATCGTGTATACCTCCGGCACGACGGGCCGGCCCAAGGGCGTCATGCTCAGCCACCGCAATATCCTCATGAATACCGACAGTGCCATGGACGTGGTCATGATGCGCCACGACGATGTGCTGCTGTCTTTCCTGCCGCTGTCGCACACCTTCGAACGCACGGTCGGCTATTACATACCGATGAAGAATGGTTCCACCATCGCCTATGCCCGCTCGATCCCGCAGCTGGGCGAGGACCTGCTGACCATAAAGCCGACCATCCTGATATCCGTACCGCGCATCTACGAGCGCGTTTACAACAAGATCCAGGCCGGCCTGGCAGAGAAATCGCCACTGGCGGCAAAACTCTTCTACCTGGCCGTGGATGTCGGCTGGCAGCGCTTCGAGCACCGCCAGGGCCGTGCCGGCTGGTCACCCTCCTTCCTGCTCTGGCCGCTGCTCGATAAACTGGTGGCCGGCAAGATCATGGCCAAGCTGGGCGGTCGGATGCGTGTCGCAGCCTCCGGCGGTGCGCCGCTGCCCCCGGACATTGCGCGCGTGTTCATCGGCCTCGGCCTGAACCTGGTGCAGGGCTATGGCCTCACCGAGACCAGCCCGATCATCAGCGGCAACCCGCCGGACAACAATGATCCGGTCAGTGTCGGCATCCCGGTCTCCCATGTCGAGGTGAAGATCGGCGAGAACGACGAACTGCTTACCCGCGGACCCTGTGTGATGCTCGGTTACTGGAACAACGAGCAGGCCACCCGCGAGATCATCGACAGCGACGGCTGGCTGCATACCGGCGACAAGGTCCGCATCGAGAACAACCACATCTACATCACCGGCAGGCTGAAGGAGATCATCGTACTGGCCAACGGCGAAAAGGCGCCGCCGGCGGACATGGAAATGGCCATTGCCATGGACCCGCTGTTCGAGCAGGTCATGATCACCGGCGACAACCGTCCCTACCTGACCGCGATACTCGTGCTGGAACCGGACCAGTGGAAGACCTTTGCCGCCACGCTCAACCTCCCGCCCGATGATCCCGCGTCATTGCAGAGTGACACACTGATTCAGGCCATCAGGAAAAGGCTCGACGGGCTGCTTGCGGAATTTCCGGGCTACTGCCAGATCTACGGTGTCACCTGCACGCTCGATCCCTGGACCGTCGACAACGGCATGATCACGCCAACGCTGAAGCTGAAACGCCGCAGCATCATGGCGGTCTTCGGCGACAGTATCGAGAAGATGTACGAAGGGCATTGATTGTATTTACTTGCACGCCCCCGACCGTGCGGAGACAGGCTTGCAGGCGAGACAAAAAACTGTCATTCACGCGGAGGCGGGACAAATCCGTCCGGAACGGATTTGGACGAACGCAGTTCGGCCCGCAGGGCAGGATACAGGATGTATCCTGCAATCCAGTCATTGTAATAATATCATCGCGCCTGCAAGGTGCTCCTACAGGTTCTGATCCATGACTGAACAGATCGAATTACCACCCGAGGAACACCTGGCCATCCGCGTGATGGCCATGCCGGCCGATACCAACGCCGCCGGCGACATCTTCGGCGGCTGGCTGATGTCACAGGTCGACATCGCCGGCAGCATCATTGCACGGCGCCGTGCCAACGGACGCACCGTCACCGTAGCGGTCGATTCATTCCAGTTCAGACAGCCGGTCTTCGTCGGTGACCTGATCAGCTGTTATGCCACCATCACCCGCGCCGGCCGCACCTCGCTCACCATCAACGTCAAGGCCTTTGCCGAACGTCAGCAGGAATCACACG
>JABDRC010000025.1 GCA_013041945.1 Halobacteria archaeon | reverse complement strand
CTGGACTATCTCATCACCTTCGCAGGTGCCACACGTATAGTCTCTACGGAACCCCCTGATAATCCGACGCCAACCTTACATTCGCTGTCTGATTATTCTTGGGTTTTTCTACCCTCAACGTAACAGCTCGAACAAATCGAGTTGAGCCTTCAAAACACCCAGGCGGCCCTTTTTTTGGTGCGATGCATAACGAAAATGCTATGCAAGACCAATGGATGAGCCAACCAAAGGTTTCCTCGGGATTGCCATCAGCCTGACCTGTTAAGGTTTCCCCGATACAGTGTGGTCCACTTTATGGGTTCCCTTTCCCCATAAAGGCTCCCGCTTGCACATCTTTACTATGATGTGCGCCTAAAGGCCGGTGCTCTATCCTGTTGAGCTACGGGCGCAGTGCTCGACCTAATTCACCTGGTCGGGGTAGAGAGATTCGAACTCCCGACATCCTGCTCCCAAAGCAGGCGCGCTACCAGGCTGCGCTATACCCCGTTAAAAGTGTCAACGATTCGGCCATATACAAAGCCCGGAGATGATACGTCCTGCCCTGTAAACGGTCAAATGGAGCTGTATCCGGCCGGGCATCCGTCTGTGCAGCTGTATTTACGCCAGCGCACATGCGAGAATTCCGCCCCTCATTTTGATAGGGTAGTCGCCGAAACCATGAGCGCAAAACTGATCGACGGCAAGGCCATCGCCGCAGACGTCAGGCTGGCAGTCAAGGCCGGGATCGATGCACGGCGTGCGCACGGACAGCGGACGCCCGGACTGGCGGTGGTCCTGGTCGGCCAGGACCCGGCCTCCGAGATTTATGTGCGCAACAAGCGCACGGCCTGCGAACATGCCGGCATCCTGTCGCGCGCCTATGATCTGCCGGACGACACCAGCGAGGCGGCCCTGCTGGAGCTGATCGACCGCCTCAATGCCGACCGTGAAATCGACGGCATCCTGGTGCAGTTTCCGCTACCGGACCATATCGATGCCGACCGGGTGACCGAGGCTATCCTGCCCGACAAGGACGTGGACGGTTTCCACCCGTACAACATCGGGCGACTCGCGCTGCGCCGGCCCGCCCTGCGCTCGTGCACCCCACGCGGCGTGATCACCCTGCTCGAGCATACGGGTGAGGAGTTCTATGGCCGCCAGGCCGTCGTCGTGGGTGCCTCGAACAATGTCGGACGGCCCATGACCCTCGAACTGCTGCTGGCCGGCTGCACCGTGACCACCTGTCACCGGTTTACGCGCAATCTCGACGTGCTTGTCGGCACGGCCGACATCCTGGTCGTGGCCGTCGGCAAACCGGGCATCGTCTCGGGTGAATGGGTCAGGCCGGGTGCCACGGTGGTCGACGTCGGCATCAACCGGCAGGAAGACGGCAGCCTGGTGGGCGATATCGGCTTCGAGGCGGCGTGCGAACGGGCCGCCTGGATTACGCCCGTGCCGGGGGGCGTCGGTCCGATGACCGTCGCCACACTGCTCGAGAATACCCTGTACGCGGCCGAACACCTGCACGCGGACGACTGAGCAGGCTGACGTCCTCAGCTGCGTCGCCAGCTGGTGCCGGTCGGTCCGTCCTCCAGCACCACGCCCTGCGACTCCAGTTCATCGCGGATCCGGTCCGCCTCCGCCCAGTCGCGGTTCTCGCGCGCACGCAGGCGGGTGTCAATCAGCCTGTCGATTTCCTTGTCCGGCAGGGCCTCGCCGGATGTATCCCCGGACGTGCCCTGCAGGTACAGCTCCGGATCGGCCTGCACCAGCCCGAGCACGCCACCCAGCCGCAGCAGGCAGGCAGCCAGCGCGGCGGCCCGGTCCGGCGCGTCGCCGCGCGACTTGTTGATGTCACGCGCCAGTTCGAACAGCACCGCAACCGCCTCGGGCGTATTGAAGTCGTCATCCATGGCAGCATGAAAGGCATCCGCATAATGATCGCACGATGCATCCGCTTGCGCGGCCGGCGTCAACCCGCGCAGGGCCGTGTACAACCGCGTCAGTGCCGCCTTGCCTAGCTCGAGATTTTCCTGCGTGTAATTGAGCGGACTGCGGTAGTGACTCGCCAGGATGAAATAGCGCACCTCTTCGGCGCGGTAATTTTTCAGGATTTCCCTGACCGTGAAGAAATTGCCCAGCGACTTGGACATTTTTTCTTCATCGACCCTGACGAAACCGTTGTGCATCCAGTAGTTCACGAAATCATGACCGGTTGCCGCCTCGGACTGGGCAATCTCGTTTTCGTGATGCGGAAACTTCAGGTCCATGCCGCCGCCGTGAATATCGAAGTGGTCGCCGAGGTGGTCCGTCGACATGGCCGAGCACTCGATGTGCCAGCCGGGCCTGCCCTCGCCCCAGGGTGATGGCCAGCCGGGTTCGCCCGCCTTGGCGGCCTTCCAGAGCACGAAATCCAGCGGGTCATCCTTCGCTTCATTGACCTCGATGCGCGCCCCGGCCTGCAGGTCCTCGAGCAGTTTGCCCGACAGGCGGCCATAGCGTTCGAAGCGGCTGACGTCATAATAGACATCGCCGTTCTCACCCCGGTAGGCATAGCCCCTGTCGACCAGTGCGCCGATCATGCCAATGATTGCGTCCATGGATTCCGTTGCCCGCGGTTCGAGATCAGGACGCTGGATGCCGAGCGCATCGGCATCCTCGTGCATGATGCGGATGAAGCGGTTGGTCAGTGTGTTGATGTCTTCGCCGTTTTCACCGGCGCGCTGGATGATCTTGTCGTCGATATCGGTGATGTTCCTGATGTAGGTCACGTCATAGCCCTGCTCGCGCAGGTAGCGGGCAACGATGTCGAACACCAGCATGACGCGCGCATGGCCCAGATGGCAGTAGTCGTAGACCGTCATGCCACAGACATACATCCTCACCTTGCCCGCTTCGATCGGGACAAACTTATCCTTCTGATTAGTAAGGGTGTTGTAGATTTTCAGCATGTGACGGCCAGGCTCGCATCCAGGGGGCATCCACGTAGCGACGGATTTTTATCGAGCGCCATAGTAACGGAAAGCCCCGGGTGCGACAAAGTGGGTCCTGTCAGGCCGGCACTTGTAAAGACCGCCAGAGCCACTATCATTGCCACTTTCGCACTACCGGAGGAGCAATCCCGATGAAATACCTGCATGGCCTGCTGCTGGCCATTACCGTTGGCATGTTGCCGGCATCCGCACTCGCAAAAGAAGACAACTCAAACTCAAAAGGTACAGGAATGGTAACAGTCAACATGGAAACCAGCGCCGGCACGATCAAGCTGGAACTGGACGGCAACAAGGCACCGCAAACCGTCGAGAACTTCGTCGCCTACGCAAAGGACGGATACTACGACGGCACCATCTTTCACCGCGTCATTGCCGGCTTCATGATCCAGGGCGGCGGCTTTGATGCCGACATGAAACAGAAACCGACCAATGCGCCGATCAAGAACGAGGCGGAAAACGGCCTCAAGAACGCGGACGGCACCGTTGCCATGGCACGCACCAATGACCCGCATTCCGCCACCGCGCAGTTTTTCATCAATGTGAAGGACAACGGTTTCCTGGATCACACCTCGCCATCACCCCAGGGCTGGGGCTACGCGGTATTCGGCAAGGTCGTCGACGGCATGGACGTGGTGCGTAGCATCGAGCAGGCCAAGACCGGGACGCACGGCGGCCACGGCGATGTGCCGAACGAGAGCATCGTCATCCGCAAGGTCACGGTCGAGGAGTAGACACACAGGCCAGCGGCCGGCATGCCCGGGACCCTGTTTATTTCCGACCTGCACCTGGACCCCGCACGGCCGGCAATCACCGCCCTGTTTCGCGACTTCCTGGCCACCCGGGCCAGTGAGGCGGATGCGCTGTACATTCTGGGCGACCTGTTCGAGGCCTGGGTCGGCGACGATGACGACTCGCCCGGGAACCGGGCGGTGTGCGAGTCCCTGCGGCAATGTGCCGACGGCGGCACACCGGTTTATGTCATGCACGGCAACCGCGACTTCCTGCTGGGCAAGCGGTTTGCACAGGACTGCGGCGTCACGCTGCTCGGGGATCCCGCCGTTATCGATCTGTACGGCGTCCCGACCCTGCTGATGCACGGTGACCTGCTGTGTACGGACGATACCGGCTATATGGCCTTTCGCGACCAGGTCCGCGACCCCGCCTGGCAGGCTGACCTGCTGGCCAGGCCGCTGCCCGAACGCCAGGCCATTGCGCGCGATATGCGCAATGCGAGCCGGGAACAGACCGCCGGCAAGCCGGAATCCATCATGGACGTCAACGGGGAGTCCGTCATTGACTACATGACGGAACATGACACCGTACAGCTCATTCATGGCCATACCCACCGGCCGGCCATCCACCGCCTCGAGCTGGCGGGCCGGGCCGCACAACGCATCGTACTGGGTGACTGGTACGAACAGGGCAGCGTGCTTGAATGCACCGCCGAGGGCTGCGAGCTGCAGCGTCTCCCCGTCAGTCAGGCCTGAATTCGGCAGGGCCGACCACGCACACCACGCACAAACCGGCGCAGTCTCATGCGCTGCGCTCGCCTGCCAGCTCCCTCAGCATTTCGAGTTCATCTGCATCGAAGCCGGCCTGCGCACGCGCCGCCACGTTGACCGGGGACTTGATCCTGTCCATCGCGTAATCGGCCAGCAGGGTCCGGAACGTTGCGGCCGGCGCCAGTCCGCGTTGCGCACACAGATAACGGTACCAGCGCGAACCGATTTCCACGTGACCGATCTCGTCTGCATAGATCCGTTCAAGAATGGCAACGCTGTCGGCGTCACCGGCCTGCTGCAGTCGACGGATCATGGCGGGCGTCACATCCAGACCGCGTGCTTCCAGCACACGCGGGACCAGTGCCATGCGCACCAGCACATCACCGGCCGTCTTGGCGGCCATTTCCCACAGGCCATCGTGCGCCGGAAACGCGCCGTACTCGCAGCCCAGGTCCTGCAGGCGCGCATTCAGCAGACTGAAATGCAGCGCCTCTTCCGCGGCCACCCCGACCCAGTCGCGGTAAAAGTCCTGCGGCAGTCCCCGAAAGCGCAGCACCGCGTCCCAGGCGAGGTTGATGGCATTGAATTCGATATGCGCGAGTGCATGGATAAAGGCGGCGCGCCCCTCCCGGCTGCCCAGCTTGCGGCCCGGCAATTGCGAATAATGCACCAGCCGCGGCCGGTCCGGCCGTCCGGGTGAATCCAGCCTGAGCGCTGCAGTGTCGATATCCAGCCGGCACGCGCCGTCGTGCAACAGCTGGCCGGCCTCCTGCGTGCGTGCGACCTTCTCCGCCGGATCGCACGCGGCGAGACAGGCGCGCCCCAGTTCAAACAGGTCTTGCTTCATCGGCAGTCTCCGCCAGTTTCACTGCAATCACGATATCCATGACATTGGTACCGGTGGGACCGGTGACCAGGCGATCACCGCTGGCCGCGAGGAAGGTGCCGGCAGCGGCCCGCCGCAGGGTGTCCCCGGGATCCAGCCCGCACTGTCGGCCGCGGGTCACGGTCTGCGCATCGATAATGGCCCCGGCCGCGTCGCTGTTGCCATCCCGTCCGTCAGTGCCCGCAGACAACAGCACAACCGGCAAGCCTGGCGTCAACCGGTCAGCCACTGCCAGCGCGAGTTGCTGATTGCGACCGCCCTCACCGGGCTGTTCGGGAAGCCGTACCGTGGTCTCGCCGCCCCATACGTACAGTCCCGGGACCGCCGATTGACACTGTGCCACAATCCGCCCGGCCGCCTGGTGAACATCACCGGTGAGCGGCTCATCCATGCGCATGGCCTGCCACCCCTCCCGCCGCGCGCCTGCCACGATGGCGTCCAGTGCCACCCGGTTGCTACCGACGATACAATGTTCGATCTCACCGGCAAATGCCTCCACCGCGGTGACGCGGTCGGTCAGCGCCTGCAGCCAGTCCGGCAGTGACGGCAGTGACGGCAAGGGCACTGCCCCCGACGATGGCGGGTACAGCAGGCCGGATCCGATCACGCCGGCGTCATCGCCCGGCACGTCCGACAGCAGCAGGACGCGGGCATCCCGCGCACCGAGAAAGCGTCGTAACCGGCCGCACTTGATCTGCGATAACGCGCAACGCACGCGGTTCATCTGCACGATATCCAGACCGCTGCCGAGCAGCCAGTCATTCACCGCCTGTAACTCCGCCGGCGCGATACCCGCTTGCGGCACCTCGACCAGGCTGGACGTGCCACCGGAGATGAGAAACAGCAGCCGGTCCCGGGCCGGGCGCGTGGCGAGGAACTCCAGCAGTGTCTGACCGGCCGCCAGACTGTCTGCGGCAGGCACCGGGTGATTGCCGCAGACATGCCGAATGCGGCTGTCCGCGGGCTGGCACACCGGCGCCTCACCGGCCGCGCTGATGGTCAGCCCGCTGCGGACAGCGTCCTGCAGGACGTCCACGGCACCCGCCATCATGGCGCAGGCCGCCTTGCCGATGGCGATGACGGCTGTCTCGCCAGTCCGGGCGCCGGCCTGCAGGTATTGTGCGACACAGCGCCTGCCATGCACTGCCTGCAGGGCCTCCCGGAACAGCGCTTCGACCAGCGCCCGGGCATGTCTGACCTCACTCACCGTCACCGGCAAACCATCGGCTGACTGCCGCGCGTGGCAGCCGCTCTCAGGAACGCACCGCCGCCAGGCCGCGCTCGAGATCACGCTGCAGGTCATCGACGGACTCGAGCCCGACGGCGAGGCGCACCAGGCCGTCGGCGATGCCGGTATCCGCGCGCTGTTCCGGCGTCAGGCGCCCATGCGTGGTCGATGCCGGGTGGGTAATCGTGCTCTTGGCATCACCCAGGTTGGCGGTAATGGAAAATATGCGTACTGCATCGATCAGCGACCAGGCAGCCGGCTGCCCGCCCTTGAGTTCGAAGGAGACAATGCCGCCGTAGCCGCTTTGCTGCCGGCCGGCCAGTGCGTGCTGCGGATGGCTGGCCAGACCCGGGTGATAAACCCGCGCCACCGCAGGCTGCTGCTCAAGCCATTGTGCCAGTACCAGCGCACTGTCACTGTGGGCCCGCATGCGCAGGGACAGGGTCTCCAGCCCCTTCAGGAAGACCCAGGCATTGAACGGGCTCATGCTCGGGCCGGCGTTGCGCAGGAAGCCGTAGACCTCCTTGCCGACACGCTCCGCATCCCCGACCACCGCACCCCCGATACAGCGCCCCTGCCCGTCCAGGTACTTGGTGGCCGAATGAATGACAATATCCGCGCCCAGGGCAAGCGGCAGTTGCTGCGCCGGCGTGCAAAAACAGTTGTCTACCACCAGCAGGGCATCGCCGGCGCGCGCCAGCTTCGCCAGGGCCCCGATATCGGCCAGCTCCGTGAGCGGGTTGGAGGGCGTCTCGAGAAACAGCAGGCGGGTTGCGGGTCGCATGGCCGCCTCCCATTCCTGCGGCTGGTCCAGTGCGACAAAGGTGGTCTCGATGCCGAAGCGTGCCAGGTAGGTGCCAAACAGTACCGTCGTCGTGCCGAAGATGCTGCGGGAAGACACGATGTGATCACCGCTCTTCAGCAGGCCCGCACAGGTCGCCAGGATCGCGGCCATGCCCGAGGCAGTCGCCACGCAGCTCTCCCCGCCTTCGAGCGAGGCAAGCCGGGCCTCGAAGGTACGCACCGTCGGGTTGGTGAAACGCGAATAGATGTTGCCGGGCTGCTCGCCCGAGAAGCGCGCCGCCGCCTCCGCCGCACTGCCGAACACATAGCTCGAGGTCGGGAAAATGGCTTCGGAATGCTCACCCTCGCCCGTGCGCTGCTGGCCACTGCGCACTGCGCGGGTCGCGAAATCGAATTCATCGTATGACATGTCTGTTCCCCTGTCCGCTCTGCCTGCGGACACAAAAAAACCCGCTTCCAGACATGCGAAAGCAGGTGCAGTCGCTTTAGCTGGATTTATCAGGCGCCCGCAAGCTGAAATCAAATCGGCGCATTTTCATCGAGACTAGTCGAGTGACCCCGGGCTGTCAACTGAACACGTTCAGGCCGTGTTGTGTAAATCGATCACCTCGTCGTCCTTGTTACGCCGGCCTTTCTTTGCCGCATCATTGCGGGATGACTGCAGCGCGTTCAGATAGTCGCCGCTGACATCACCGGTAATGTATTCGCCGGTAAAGACCGATGCATCGAACTGCTCGATGTCCCTGTTCCATTTACCGACCGCCTTTACCAGGTCGTCCATGTCCTGGAAGACCAGCCAGTCCGCACCGATTTCGCTGCCGACTTCTTCTTCGCTGCGTCCGGACGCGATCAGCTCCGTGCTGCTTGGCATGTCGATGCCGTAGACGTTCTGGTAACGCACCGGCGGTGCGGCCGATGCAAAATACACTTTCCTGGCCCCGGCCTCGCGCGCCATGTCGATGATCTGGGAAGACGTGGTGCCGCGCACAATGGAATCGTCGACCAGCAGGACGTTCTTGCCCCTGAATTCCAGGTCGATGGCATTGAGCTTCCGGCGCACGGATTTCTTGCGCTGCTGCTGACCGGGCATGATGAAGGTACGGCCGATATAGCGGTTCTTGATGAAACCTTCCCGGTACTTGAGGCCGAGTTTGTTCGCCAGCTGCAGGGCCGATGTGCGGCTGGTGTCCGGTATCGGTATGACGACATCGATATCGTGGTCCGGCCGGCTATGGCGTATCTTGTCCGCCAGCTTGTCGCCCATCCTGAGGCGCGCCTTGTAGACCGAGATATTGTCGATGATGGAATCGGGCCGCGCGAGATAGACGAACTCGAATATGCACGGCGACAGGCTGGTCTGTCCGGCGCACTGCTGCTTGTACAGTTTTCCCTCGAGGGTCACATACACGGCCTCGCCCGGCGCCACGTCACCGATCAGCTCGTAACCGAGCACGTCAAGTGCAACGCTTTCGGAAGCCATCATGTAGTCCGTGCCCGTGGACGTCTCACGCTTGCCGTAAACAACCGGACGTATACCGCACGGATCACGGAAGGCGACCACGCCATAGCCTGTGATCATGGCCACGGCCGCATAGGCGCCGCGGCAGCGTTTGTGCACGGCGCTGATGGCGCGAAACACGTCGTCGACCTCCATCCTGAGCTTGCCCTGCTGCTGCAGCTCGTGGGCAAACACATTCAGCAGCACCTCTGAATCCGAGTCCGTGTTGATCTGGCGCAGATCTTCCTGGAACAGCTCCTGCTTGAGCTTGTTGGCGTTGGTCAGGTTGCCGTTGTGTGCCAGGCTGATGCCGTAGGGCGAATTGACGTAGAAGGGTTGTGCCTCGGCGGAACTTTCGCAGCCGGCCGTCGGGTAGCGCACATGACCGATGCCCATGTTGCCATGCAGGCGCAGCATGTGCCGGGTATGGAACACGTCGCGCACCAGGCCGTTGTTCTTGCGCAGGTGCAGTCGTTGACCGTCGCTGGTGATGATGCCTGCAGCATCCTGCCCGCGGTGCTGCAATACGGTCAGGCCGTCATACAGCGCCTGGTTGACAGGACTGCGGGCAACGATGCCGATAATGCCGCACATATACTGGACCGCCGATGATCGCCGGGGATTCAGGCGTAGGTGATATTGTCTGCAATCTCGCCCGGCAGAAAACTGCGCATCCACAGGGCGAACTCTTGAAAATAACCGAGGAACTGCGAATCCTGCCACCACGGATCCTGCGGGAATGGCGTCAGCCCGCCCAGCAGCACCAGGATGGCGACAATCACACCGCCACGCGCAACACCGAAGACCACACCGAGCAGCTTGTCGGTACCCGTCAGGCCGGTGCGTGAAACGAGTTTCCCGGCCAGGTAATTCACTACGGCGCCGAGCAGCAGGACGCAGACGAACAGGATCCCGAATGCGGTAATTTTCTGTGCCGAGGCCAGGCTGATCCACTGGGCCAGCCAGACAGCGAGATCCTCGTAGAACGTCATTGCAACCCACAGGGCGATCAGCCAGGTGGCCAGTGCCACGGCCTCGGTGACGAACCCGCGAAACAGACTAAGGATCGCTGACAGTGCGATCAGTGCAATTATCACCACATCAATCCAGGCAATCGCCATATCCACCTCAAAAGACCCGTCAACCGGTTGTCCGAATGGGAATGAATATTAATTCTAGCAGATATTCTTCCCGCCCGGCCATGCAATTATCCATCCCCGAACCCGCCGATTTCGATGACGATGCCCTTGAGTGTCTGGCTGTCGGCAAGTTTCTGCTGCAATTTCTCCGCCTCCGGACGTGTGTGCGACGGCCCGACCAGCACACGGTAACCGGTGCCTTGCCCGGTCTTGACCGCGTGCACATGGGCATCCATGCCCGCATCGCCGAGACGCTCGCGCAGACGGCCGGCATTATCAGACTTGCTGAAGCTGCCGACCTGCACATACCAGCCATTTGCCAGTGTTTGCACGCGCTTCGCTACAGGCGGCGGCGCTTGCGCCACCACGACCGGTTCGGGCGCAGGCGATGTCACCGGCTGTGGTGCAGGCCCTGAGTCGGCGGTCATCCCGTCGTCGGGCTGTTCAGTGCGTGCCGGTGTTGCCGGCGCGGGAATCGGCAGTTCTCCCGGGGCGCGGTAATCCAGTCCGGGGGGCGCGGGGATAGTGTGGTCCCGTGGCGTCCATTCATCGCGGGGACCCTCCAGGATCACCGGAATGAAAATCACTGCCAGCGATACGATCACAACGGCCCCCGTGAGGCGTTGCTTCAGTTGTTGATCCATTGACACTCCGGTGTTGTTGCAGGCGTTTCATCGGCAGCTTGCGAGCGAATGAAACTATACCTGACTTGCCAGTGCCGCCGCCACGGTCAGAAACGAGCCGGTCACCACGATGCGGTCGCCGCGACCGGCGCACGTCCGCGCATGTGCCAGCGCCGCAGCGACCGATTCGAAATATTCCGCCTGGCCGTCTACGCCCGCCTGTTCACCCAGTTGCCTCGCTGACAGGCCGCGCTCACCCGGCAGCGTGGCGAAACACCACCGGTCGACGCCGGCAGACAGGCTTTCGGCAACCGCGGCAACCTCCTTGTCGGCCAGCATACCCAGCACCAGCCAGGTCTGGCCCGCCACCGGCCTGTCGCCGAGAAATCCGGCCAGCGCTGCGGCACTTTCCCGGTTATGTGCAACATCCAGCACCTGTTCGATGCGCCCCGGCAGGACCTGGCAGCGCCCCGCCAGCGATGCGGCCCGCAGACCCTCCGCAATGGCCCGGGGCGTCACGGGACAGCCGGCCTGCAACCGGTCGACGACCATCAACACACCGGCCGCATTCTCCAGCTGGTGCCTGCCGGGAATGGACGGCCGGGGCAATGCCTCGAGGCACCGGTCACCGCATTCCCATGACCAGCTGTCGCCCTTGTCGCGACAGGAAAAATGCACGCCCAGCGCCTGCCAGTCCGCGCCCAGCCGCTGTGCCGTTTGCCGCAGGCTTGCCGGCGGCCGGGGATCCGAGC
>JABDRC010000018.1 GCA_013041945.1 Halobacteria archaeon | reverse complement strand
CGCATGATCAGGGAACTGGGTGACTGGACACAACCCGCTTTCTACCGCTACATCCCGTCACGCAGGAGCGGTATGCCCTCGGCCTTTATCGGCGCCGGGCTCGGCTTTTACTGGCTGCTTGGCGGCGGGCGCCGCCGCTTGCCATCCTACGAAAGACAGTTCGACGAGACCACGCTCATCCAGAGCGGACACCGCGGCGCCTTTCGTTACGAAGAGGCCATGCTGCGCGCCTCCGACGCACGCTTCGCGCTGCACTGGCTCACCGCCCACGCACCGCCTGCCGGCTGCGCACTGAACTACTGCGACCTGGCGCCTGCAGACTATGACCGCGCGCAGCAGCTGTGGCGGCTCGAGCTGCGTGACCGCCTGGGTGATGCCGGCACCACGGCGCGGGCCCGGCTCATCGTCAATTGCACCGGCGTTTGGGCCGATGAGCTGAATGCGCAATGCGGCATCGAGTCGCCCTACCGGCACGCACTCAGCAAGGGCGTCTACCTCGGACTGCCGCGCGAGGAAGGGCACCACTCCCCGCTGATCTTCGACATGGGCAAAAATGGCGACGTGATGACCTGCGTGCCGTGGGGACCGGTGGCGCTGTGGGGGCCGACCGAGACGGCCATCGACCACATCGAGGCGGGACTGGCGCCGGATGCGTCTGACCTGCGCTTCCTGCTGGAGACCGCGAACCAGCACCTGCGTCGCGAGGTACAGGCCGCGGATGTCATCTCGCTGCGCTGCGGCATTCGCGCCCTCGCGGTCAAGCGTGATTATGTCGCTGACCGCTATCCGCTGGAGCTGTCACGGCGCAGCATCGTGCATGCAGACCGCGAACGCCCCTGGATCTCCGTGTACGGCGGTAAGCTGACCGGGTGCCGGGAACTGGCGGCACAGATCCGCAGCCGCATTGCGGCGCGCGTCAGCCCTGCGCTGGCCGACACGCGTACCGGCGACGTTGCCGGCCCTGAAATGGAACTGAGTCGTTTCCCCGGCATCGACCAGCCGCTGCCGTCGCCGCAGTGGTGTCGGGACCATGAATTTTGCTGTACCTTGGAAGACTACCTGCGCCGGCGCACCAACATCAGCCAGTGGCTGCCGCGGCAGGGACTGGGGCATGACAACGAAAACCGTGCTGCCCTCCTGGCCGTGGCGCAGGTCTTTCATGGTGAGGACGCCGGGGCCGCGCTCACGCGCTACGAACAACAGGTCGAGATGCAGCATGACCGGCTGCTGGCGGGGCTGGATACCGAACCTTGAGCGAGGCGCCGGCGGCCGGTCAGCCCGGCCGCCTTGCAGAACCGATACATTACAGCGGGAGAACATCCATGGCAGCTACTGACCCCTCCCTTGCCGCCATCCTCGGCGGTAGCGCAGCGGTTACCGCCGACCATGCACAGGCAAACCGCTGGCCCATCCTTGGCGACGAGGACGAACAGGCGGTGTTGCGTGTGCTGCGCGACGGCAACCTCAGCTTCCACCCCGAGGTGCAGGCACTGGAGGCGGATTACGCCGGCCTCACCGGCCGCCGCCATGCCCTGGCACACAACAACGGCACCGCGGGACTGCTCGCCGCCTTCTTCGCCCTCGACCTGCAGCCCGGCGACGAGGTGCTGGTGCCCAGTGCAACCTGGTGGGCCTCGGTCTTGCCCATGCTGTGGGTCGGGCTGGTGCCGGTGTTCTGCGACAGCGAGGAAGAACGCCTCGGCATCGATCCCGATGACATGGCGCGCAAGCTGACGGAGCGCACCCGCGCCGTGGTCGTGGTGCACCTGTGGGGCATGCCGTCGAAGATGACCGGGATCATGGCACTGGCCGAACAGCATGACCTGAAAATCATCGAGGATGCCTCCCACACCCACGGCGCGACCTGGCGCGGCCGTCCCTGCGGCGCGCTCGGTGATATCTCCGTGTTCAGCCTGCAGAACGACAAGCTGGCGCCGGCCGGTGAAGGCGGCATCCTGCTTACCGACAATGCCGAATATTACGAACGCGCGGTGTGCCTCGGCGACATCGCGCGCATTTATGAACTGGATTCACCGAACCGCCGCTTTGCCGCCACCAGCTTCGGCATCAAGACGCGCATGGCACCGCTGAGCGCGGCCGTGGCGCGCGTGCAGTTCCGCCACCTGGCCGAACATAACCGCGTGCGCCACGACAATCTCGGTTACCTGTCCGATGGACTGGAGTCACTGGGCTGCTTTCATACCTACCGGGAACCGGCGCACATCGAGCGCACCTACTTCGAGTTCATTATCCACTACGATGCCGAGCGCGGCGGGCTGCCGATCGATACCCTGGTCGCGGCCCTGCAGGCCGAGGGCTGCGAGGTGACCGCGCCCCGCTACCCGCTGGTGCACGAACAGCCGTTCTTCAGCGAGGGCCACTGGCAACGCATCCTGCGCGCCACGACCCGGCAGGCGGACCTCGCCTACGATCCGGCCAGCCTCAACAGGACCCGCACCTACAGCCACACCCTGCTGCGGCTGCCGACCTTCCCCGGCGG
Organism: Halobacteria archaeon; assembly: GCA_013041945.1. Taxonomy (GTDB): domain Bacteria; phylum Pseudomonadota; class Gammaproteobacteria; order UBA9214; family UBA9214; genus UBA9214. The sequence continues at coordinate 733 of JABDRC010000018.1, read as the reverse complement.
CGGACGCGACATCCTTGACCAGTACCTGGCGGCCTTTGGCAAGGTGCTGGCGCAGGGCGATGCCATCCTCGCCGGGACCTCCGGGTCGCATGCCTGATACACAGCCGCAGCACCGCGCGCTGCGGTTGCTGGATGTCCTGTTTCATATCGCCCACCTGGCGGTCATCCTGTTCAGCGGCCTCGGCTGGCTGGTGCCGGCGCTGCGGCCACTGCACCTTGGCCTGCAGGGAATGATCCTGTTTTCCTGGTTCGGTCTCGGCATCTTCAAGGGCTGGACGTACTGTTTCCTGACCGACCTGCACTGGCGCATCAGGCAGGTTCTGGGAAAGCCGGCGCACAGCGGCTCCTACATGAAAATGCTGGCGGACAAGCTGTCAGGACGGGACGTCAACGCAGCGCGGGTAAACCAGGTAACGGTGAGCATTTTTTTCATCACCACCCTGCTCAGCCTGCTGCTGCTCCTGCTCGATTGAATTAGCTGCCTGTAGCCGCTTTTTAATCCCTGTCATGGGCCATCCAGGGGCCTGCATGCAGCCATAATCGCGGTGATTTTCATATCTTTCAAACAATTGGAGAGGTCCGGCCCCAGTACTCCAGCACTGTTCATCGCACTTTTGTCCAATTTCGCCGGGATAGCGGGAATGATGTAATGAATCATCCAGCCTTGATGACAGGTGCGGCACCGGTCATCAGGGCCGGCGCAGGAGAATAATAATATGAACAGGTCATTAAC
>JABDRC010000015.1 GCA_013041945.1 Halobacteria archaeon | reverse complement strand
CTTCTACACTGCCCTGTTCGACCATGCGCCCACGGTCCGCAAGCAGGACTATGCCAGGTGGGAGCTTGCCGACCCCACCGTCAATTTCGCCATCTCGACACACGGGGTGCGCACCGGGCTCGACCATGTCGGCCTGCAGGCGGACAACGACGCTGAACTGCAGTCGATCCAGGCACGGCTGCAACAGGCCGGTATCGGGGGCCGCGAACAGAAAGACGCCAGCTGCTGCTACGCGCGTTCCGACAAGTACTGGACAGAAGACCCGCAGGGCATCGCCTGGGAAACCTTTCACACGCTCGACTCGATCCCGACCTTCGGCACGGCAAGTGCAGGAAAATCCGCACGCAGCTGCTGCACGCCGTCACTCAACACAGGTTGCTGCTGATCATGGCCGTCCGCACCGCTATCAACGGCTTCGGCCGCATGGGCCGGCTCGCGCTGCGTGCCGCGTGGGGTTGTGATGAACTGGAGTTCGTGCACCTGAACGAAATCGCGGGTGATGCGGAATGCGCCGCACACCTGCTGAATTTCGATTCCGTGCACGGTCGCTGGGACCGGGAGGCGTCCGCCGGCAATGGCCGGGTGTCAGTCGACGGGACCGACATGAGCTATTCGCAGCACGATACGCCCGGGGCGGTCGACTGGGCGGCACGTGGTGTCGAACTGGTGATCGAGTCGTCCGGCCGGTTTCGCACCCCGGAATCCCTGCAGGCCTACTTCGACCAGGGCGTAAAAAAGGTGGTAGTCGCCGCGCCGGTCAACGGCGCCCTCAATATCGTCATCGGCATCAACGACGACCTGTACGATGCGAACACGCACGACATCGTCACGGCGGCCTCCTGTACCACCAACTGTCTCGCGCCGGTGGTCAAGGTGATGCACGAGGGGATCGGCATTCGCCACGGCACCATGACCACCATCCATGACATCACCAATACGCAGACCATCGTCGACCGCGGGCACAAGGACCTGCGCCGGGCGCGCGCCTGCGGGCAGTCGCTGATCCCGACCAGCACCGGTTCGGCAAAGGCGATCACGCAGATCTTCCCTGAACTGGAAGGCAGGCTGAACGGGCTCGCGGTGCGCGTGCCGCTGTTGAATGCCTCGCTGACCGATTTCGTGTTCGAGGCGGAGCGCGCCACGACGGCAGCGGAAGTGAATGCCCTGCTGAAGTCCGCCGCCGACGGTCCGCTGGCCGGCATCCTCGGCTACGAGGAACGGCCGCTGGTCTCATGCGACTACACCAACGACCCGCGCTCCTCGATCGTCGATGCGCCGTCCACCATGGTGATCGACGAGACACAGGTGAAACTGCTGGCCTGGTACGACAACGAGTTCGGTTACGCACAACGGCTGGCGGAACTGACACGCACGGTGGCCACCAGTCTCCAGTCCTGACATGGCAGAGTCGCTCAAGGATATGCGCAACTACCTGGTGGTCACCGCCAGTTACTGGGCGTTTACCGTTACCGACGGCGCCATCCGCATGCTGGTGGTGCTGTACTTCCATTCACTCGGCTATTCACCGCTGGAAATCGCCTTCCTGTTCCTGTTCTACGAGTTCTTCGGCGTCGTGACCAACCTGGTCGGGGGCTGGATCGGTGCACGCGTCGGGTTGAACCTCACCATGCACGCCGGCATGGCATTGCAGGTCATGGCGCTGTTGATGCTGACGGTACCGGACGCCTGGCTGTCGGTGCCCTATGTCATGGCTGCCCAGGCGCTGTCCGGCATTGCCAAGGACCTGAACAAGATGAGCGCCAAGGCGAGCGTCAAGCTGATGCTGCCGGAAGATGCCGGCTCGCAGCTGTTCCGCTGGGTTGCCATCCTGACCGGTTCGAAGAATTCGCTCAAGGGCGCCGGCTTTTTCGTCGGCGCGGCCCTGCTGGCATCGACCGGTTTTCGCAATGCGCTGTATATTCTCGCCGGCGGGCTGTTCCTGGTGCTCGTCGTGACCGCACTGCTGCTGCCGCACGAGCTCGGCAAGTCGAAGGCAAAGCCGAAATTCACATCCATTTTTTCCAAGAGCCGTCCGATCAACTGGCTGTCGGCCGCGCGGTTTTTCCTGTTCGGCTCGCGTGATGTCTGGTTCGTGGTGGGCCTGCCGGTATTCCTGAGCAGTGTGCTCGACTGGACACATACGCAGGTGGGCGGCTTCCTGGCGCTGTGGATCATCGGCTATGGACTCGTGCAGGCCAGCGCGCCGCGCCTGCTGCGTCGCTCACACCACGCACACGGACCGGACGGCGGCACGGCCCGCCTGTGGGTCATGCTGCTGGCCGTCATGCCGGCGGGCATCGCCATTGCGCTGCAGCAGGGCCTCGACCCGGCCCTGTCCCTGGTCATCGGCCTTGCACTGTTCGGCATCGTGTTTGCCATCAATTCTGCCGTGCATTCCTTCCTGATACTCGACTACTCCGACAGTGACCGGGTCGCCATGAACGTCGGCTTCTACTACATGGCCAACGCCGGCGGCCGCCTCACCGGCACGGTGCTGTCCGGGCTGATCTACCAGACCCACGGACTGACCGGCTGCCTGTGGTGGTCGGTGGCCTTCATCCTCATGGCGGGACTGCTGAGCCTGGCACTGCCGACAAGACCGGAAATTTCACAATCCCGTTCTTCCTGATCCTGCCACACGGAACCCGCGGCCTTGCCGCACTGTCAATAATTACTGTGTAGTGGCCCCATCGTCGCAACCGGCGTGATCACCACGTGATAATTACAGGCTACTCTGCCTGATAACAACAACTTGCAGATTATGCGGACTGTGCAGAGAGAAATATTGCTGGTCGAGGACAACACGGAGATCGCTCACCTGGTGATGCTCCACCTCGGCGATACCGGCATGCGTGTCACGCATGCCGCTCATGGAAACGACGGCCTGCAGATGGCCCTGCAGCAGTCTTTCGACCTCGTCATCCTGGACCTGATGCTGCCCGACATCGACGGCATGGAAATATGCCGCGCCATTCGCAACAGTGACGACTACACGCCGGTCATGATGCTGACCGCACGCAGCTCGGAACTCGACCGCGTGCTGGGTCTCGAGATCGGCGCCGATGACTACATCAGCAAGCCGTTCAGCATCCGGGAACTTGTCGCCCGGGTAAAGGCGCTGTTGCGTCGCGTCGATTCATGCACCAACCGTTTGAATACCAACCCGCCCGAGGCGCTGAGGCTCGGTGAACTGGAAATCGACCCGGCCACGCGCGCGGTGCAGCTGAACGACAGGACCGTGGACCTGACGGCGCGCGAATTCGACCTGCTGTGGCACTTCGCAAGCCACCCCGGCCGGGTATTTACGCGCGGTCAGCTGCTCGATTACGTATGGGGTTACGGGCACGAGGGTTACGAGCATACGGTCAATTCCCACATCAACCGCCTGCGCGCCAAGATTGAACACGACCCGTCCAGCCCGCAGTATGTCCTCACTGTCTGGGGTGTCGGCTACCGGTTTGCCGAACCGGTGAATAACGTCCGCGCGAACTGAAGCAGATGACGCTGTACAACAAGCTCGCCGTCACCCTGTTCGTGCTGCTGGTGTTGTTCGGCCTGTTTATCGTGCACATGATGCGCATCAGCAATGAAATGTATCAGCAGGAAATCGCGCAAAAACTCAATACCGGGCTGGCCGCGCATATTGTCGATGAACAGCCGCTGATCAGCGATAACACCATCAACCACGATGCGCTCGAGCATTTATTTCATATGTTGATGGTGCACAACCCGAGTATCGAACTTTACCTGCTTGACCGGGACGGGCATGTTATCGGCCATGCTGCACCGGATGAGCGGATCAGGCGAACCCGTGTCGACCTGGAGCCGGTCCGGAAATTTCTGTCGGGTAACAACGTGTTTCCACTGTCCGGCGACGATCCCCGCGACCATGTGCGTACCAAGGTATTTTCCGCCGCCAGGATACCTGCGACGGGCGATCTTCAGGGTTATCTCTACGTCATCCTCGGCGGCGAACACTACCAGGGCATGGTGGAGCTCCTGCGGGACAGTTACATTTTCCGCAGCAACAGCCTGGTCCTGCTCGCCGCACTGGTTATCGCGTTACTCGCAGGCCTGCTTGTGTTCGCGCTGCTGACGCGACGGCTCAGGCGCCTGACTTGTGACATCAGGAAATATTCCGACAAGGCCAGGCCGGCACTTGCCACACAGGCGGAATTACAATCCAGCGGCGACGAGATAGTCGTGCTGGAGCACACATTCAGACAAATGGCCGACCGCATCGATCACCAGTTCCAGGAGTTACAACAGACCGATAACCTGCGCCGGGAGCTGGTGGCCAATATTTCACACGACCTGCGGACGCCCCTGACCACATTGCAGGGCTATCTCGAAACGCTTGCCCTGAAGAACCCGGCGCTGCCCGATGCAGACAGGAAGCAGTATCTTGATACAGCCCTCCGGCACTGCAATCGCCTGACCGAACTCGTCGACGAACTGTTCGAACTGGCGAAACTCGATTCATGCGAGCGCATCAGTTATTCGGAACCGTTTTCACTGTCCGAACTCGTCCAGGATATCGTGCAGAAATACCGGCTGAAGGCCAGCGAAAGGAAAATCGACCTGCAATTCG
>JABDRC010000011.1 GCA_013041945.1 Halobacteria archaeon | reverse complement strand
GACTCGCCCGTGCGCTTCTCCATCCAGTCCGGTTCGGTGGCCAGTTCCACCTCCTCGACGGTAATTTCCATGACTTCCACGGCGGCTTCCATGTCCGCATCACCACTTTGCTCGCGATAATTCTCGGTCTTGTCGATGACGATCTTGCCGTCCGCGTCGAGCAGGCCGATTTCGTCCTTGTCATCGCTGACGACTACCGGCACCGGGTCCTGGAACAGCGGCCGGCGCACGAATTTCAGCGTCCAGCCGAGCAATTCGAGCTCGCCCAGCGTCATGCGCTGTTCCGCGTTGAGCTGCTCGCGGAGATCGTCAATAGGTGCCTGCTCGCCTGTACGTTTCTCACTTTTCATCGCGGGTTACCTTGTCGGTTGCCACCGGTATCTTGTCATGCACAGACTGTCGGCCGGGAGGGTCGATAACTTAAGCGACTGGTGCAGCGGGCATTTCTGTACGGCTGCCCGGCGGGGCTCAGGCCTCGCCGGCTGCAGCAACCAGATAGACACCAGCCACCATCAGCATGCCGGCGGCCAGGTTGCGGGTCAGGCCCTGTTCGCGAAACAGCCAGGCCCCGTAGAGTATGCCGAACAGCATGCTGGTGCGCTTCACCGCGACCATATACGCCACCTCGATGTGCGCAATGGCATAAAAATGCGTTACCACCATCATGGCCATGCAGGCGCCGATGCCGAGATGTGCCCACGGATGGCGTCCGAGCGCCTTCCAGCTGGAGATATCCCGCGAGGCGAACACCAGCGCGGTGCACAGGCCCAGTGCGACGAAATAAAACGGACCGAAGAAGGCCGGGGTGACATGCAGCAGGGCCACCTTGCTGATCACCGAGGTCAGGCTGTAGATGGCGGCCGTGATCAGCATCAGGCGCGAGCCGCGTTCACGCACGATGGCCTTGAAGGGCGCAAGCACGTCCAGCCTGCCGCCGTCGCGCGCGGCATGCAGGTTCAGGAGCCACGCGCCGCACACCACCAGCACGATGCCGGCCGTGCCGGCGCGGCTGACCTGCTCACCGAGAAACAGGTAGCCGGTGAGGATATTGAACACCGGCGTAAATGCCAGGTAGGGCAGGGTCAGTGACAGCGGCGACTCCCGGATCGCACGCATGTACAGCCACATCGCAACGATCTCCAGCGGCATCAGCACCACGATCCAGCCCCAGAAGACCGGCGACAGCGCCGGCCAGGGCTGCCACAGCAGTACCGGCAGCAACAGCACGGCAGCGACCCCGAAACGGACCAGTACCAGGTCGCCCGGCCGGTAGTATGCGAGGTAGCGCTTCGACAGCGCATCCGCGGTGGCGAGCGTGAAGGCCGACAGCAGGGTCAGTTCAAGCCAGTTCATCGCGGGAGTATATCCCGCACTGCCGTGTGAACAGTAGGAGCGGGGCTACCCGTGAAAAATACCGCCACTAAAGAGGTTGCTGGCGGTGATCAAATCTGTGAACCAGTGACTAAGGGATCAAAACCCGCCGGCCGTTAACCTGTAAACCGGTGGCATTACCGCGATGCCACTCTCGGGAGTTCAACTGACAGGCAGGTGCCGACATGAACAACTGTAATCATCGTTATATCCGGCTGCATTCAGCCCTTCGCACAAGCGCATTGCTTGCCGCAGCCCTGCTGGTCCAGGGCTGTGCCACCCTCAACAAGGAAGAATGCATGGTCGCCGACTGGCGCCTGATCGGCTACCAGGACGGCGTGGCCGGCAAGTCCGCCTCGGCAGTCGGCACCTATCGCAAGGACTGTGCAGAATATGCCGTGGTTCCGGACCTCGATGCCTACCAGGCCGGGCGCACGGAGGGACTGCAGGAGTACTGCAAGGTAGACAATGGCTACCGCCTGGGGCATGCCGGCAAGGGCTACGCCACGGTATGTCCGGCCGGCCTGGAGCCCGGGTTTCGCGCGGCCTATAACGAGGGCCGTGAAATCTATATTGCCCGCTCCATCGTCAAGCGTACCCGTGGACGTATCCAGCAGCTCCAGCATGACCTGAGCGACCTCGAGAACGAGAAACAGTACAAGCTTGCCGACCTGGTCTCGGAGGGCCTGAGTGCCAATCAGCGCGTCATGATCCTGTACGATCTCAGTGAACTCGAGAAGGACAAAGACGTCATCGAGGATGAGCTGGCGGTGCTGCATTACGAACTCGACGATCAGCTGGCCTACCTGGAGAGCCTGACGCAGCACGCATCACGCTGAACGCCCGGCCTGGCCGGGTCTCATTGTTCAACAGGTCTTCCCGCGCCGGCAAGGGGCGGCGGATGTGGTGCCAGTCTATCTGGCGACAGTCAGGCAGGAATCCGATAACAATAACGGTTCGATTTCCCCGGCCGGCTTTGGCCGGCTGAACAGGTAGCCCTGCATGACATCACAGTCGTGTTTTGCCAGGAAGGTGCGCTGCTCAACAGTCTCGACACCTTCGGCAATGACGGTCATGCCGAGCGCATGACCAAGCGCAATGATGGCCTTGATGATCTCCATGTCGTTGCTGTCCTGCGGTACATCGCGCACAAAGGACCGGTCTATCTTGAGTTTATCGATGGGCAGCCGTTTCAGCTGGCTCATCGACGAATAGCCGGTGCCGAAGTCAGCGATGGCCAGCTGCACCCCGAGTCGACGCAGCCGGTGCAGACAATCGATGGTTTTATCCGTGTGGCTCATGATGCAACTCTCGGTGATCTCCAGTTCCAGATAGCGCGGCTCGAGGCCGGTTTCCTCGAGTATGTTTTCGACTGTCTGCGCCAGCGTGTCGCTGATCTGATGGCCTGACAGGTTGACCGCAACGGGAATCAGTACGCCCGTGGTTTCCTGCCATTCCCTGGCCTGTTTGCAGGCAGCGCGCATGACCCAGTCACCCAGCGCCTCGATCAGCCCCGATTCCTCGGCAACCGGTATGAACATGTTCGGCGGCAGCATGCCGTGTTGCGGATGTTGCCAGCGGACCAGTGCTTCAACACCGACGATGCAATTGTTTTCGAGTGACACCTGTGGCTGGTAGTGCACTATGAAGTCGTCGTTTTCCAGACTGTGGCGGATATCCGTTTCGAGCGCCAGGCGCTGGTTGGCGGCAACCGTCATGTCGGCCAGGTAGAACTGG
>JABDRC010000010.1 GCA_013041945.1 Halobacteria archaeon | reverse complement strand
CTGGCTATGGACCCGGCAGTCTGCCAGTTGTTCCGGTCAGTGCTGATCTCATCGTCCAGCCTGATGCGGCCAAGCAGAATATAGCGACCGACCTCAGTGGGCGGAAACGGTCCGCGTATCACACCATCACGGCGTGCGTACCATTGACCGGGATTTTCTGCATCGCTCACTGTATCTGCCTGTGCCGACCGGTATTCAGTCAGCCAGCCATTCACCCATGCGGGCACGCAGGCGTATCAGGGCCTGACCGTGAATCTGGCAGACGCGTGACTCGCTGACACCGAGGATCTCGCCGATCTCGCGCAGGTTGAGTTCCTCGTCATAGTACAGGGCCATCACCAGTCGCTCGCGCTCGGGCAGACCCTTGATTTCCTGTGCCAGCCCCTGTTTGAAGTCACTCTTTTGCAGGGTCTCCAGAGGCTGGTTGGGCTGGCGGTTGGACTGCGGGTAACCTTCGTCGGCGAGAGTACCCGGGTCTTCGAAACTGAATATGCGGCAACCGGTCGAGTCCTGCAGGATCTTGTGATACTCGTCGAGACCGAGGCCCATCTCCGCAGCCACCTCCACATCACGCGCATCGCGACCAACTTCATTCTCGATCTTGCGGACGGCCTCCGCCACTTCGCGCGCCTTGCGGTGTACTGAACGCGGTGTCCAGTCGGTGCGCCGGATCTCGTCGAGCATGGCACCGCGAATGCGGATACCGGCATAGGTCTCGAAGCTGGCGCCCTGCTCGGGATCAAATTTTCTCGATGCCTCGATCAGGCCGATCATGCCCGCCTGAATCAGGTCATCCGCCTGTACGCTGGCAGGCAGCCGACTCATGAGGTGATAGGCAATTCGCTTCACCAGCGGTTCATGCTGTACCACGAGTTCATTGCTGTCACTGAATTCTGCTCCCGACTTCGCCGCATTCGATTTCATGACGTAACCTCCATCCCGCTGTTTTCGTTTTGAATCATTCGCTCGACAAAAAATTCAACATGCCCGCCCGGTTGCACAGGTTGCGGCCAGGACGACACCTGCCTGGCCAGGTTTACCAGTGACATGGCCACACGACTGCGCGGAAAAGCGCTCACGACCGAGGTCTGCCCTGCAGTGGCCTGCATGAGGTGTCTGTCACGGGGAACAAAACCGGCATAGGAGAGAGTCTGGCGGTGATCATCTGCCAGTCCGGTAATGATTTTTCTGAATACCGCCTCACCCTCGGCAGCACTGGCCACACGGTTGGCGAGAATCCGGAACCTGATGACACCGAAATCCGCGGTCAGTCTCTCCATCTGTGCGATGCTTTCAAGGATTGCGGCAGACTGGTTGCGCACCACCACCAGGACCTCGGAGGCGGCACGGCAGAAACTTGCGACACATTCCGACACACCGGTTGCCGTATCGACAATCAGTGTATCCAGCGGCCTGTCCAGCTCGCTGAACGCACGTACCAGACCGGCACACTCATTACAGCCAAGCTGTGCAAGCTGGCGCGTGCCCGAGGCAGCCGGCACGACCATGAGCCCGTCGGTATATGTCAGGATGATGTCGTCAAGCCGGCAATCGCCGTTCATGACGTCAAACAGGTTCTGCCCCGGCGCCAGCCCCAGCAGCGTATCCACATTCGATGCACCAAGGTCGGCGTCCAGCAGCATGGTTCTGCGTCCGCTGCGTGCCAGCGCATGTGCAAGGTTCACGGCAATGCTTGTCTTGCCGGTACCCCCCGAACCACTGGTCAGGGCGATGACCTGAACAGGTCCCTGCTGCCGGTCGACTTCCGTCAGGCCCAGCTTCACCTCAGCCAATTGCATGGTGCCTGCCCTGGTCTGCTTGCACGTTATGTTGCCTGTTCATCAGTATTTGTATCCTGTTGACTGCAGTTCGCTTGTTGCAGGGTGAAGTAGCAACTTGCATACCAATCAGAGATTTCATCCGCCCGGACACACGGATAATCTACAACTCATTGTTTTAATTAGTGATGTAAAGTGTAGCGGGGAAACTGCAAACAAACGGACCTACGTCACATTTTTGACAAAAAGTCGATTTCGACAGCTTATTGACTGCGCCAGGGTGTGCGGCGCGAGTATCAGGAATAATTGAGGGGTTCGGCCAGCAGGGAGGAAAAACGGTCTTCCGACAGCGGCTCGCTGATATGGAAGCCCTGGGCCATATCGCAGCCCAGCTTGCCGAGCACATCGAGCGCCATACGGTTCTCGACACCCTCGGCGACGACCTTGTAGCCCAGATTGTGGCCAAGATCGATAATCGAACGCACGATTGCAATATCCTGCCGGTCGAAGGCCACGTCTGCCACGAATGACTGGTCAATCTTCAGGGTATCGATCGGCAGGCGCTTCAGGTACGAAAGCGATGAATAACCGGTGCCGAAATCATCGATAGCGATAGTGACCCCGGCATCACTCAGACTGGTCAGCAGTTCGTTCGCACGCTCGACGTCCTGCATAAGCGTGGCTTCGGTGATCTCGATGATAAGCTGATCGCCGTCCACTGCGGCTTCCTGCAATGCCCAGCGGATTTTATCCAGCAGGCGCGGATTCTGGAAGCAACGCGCGGACACATTCACCGAAACGGGAATTCTCGACCCGGCAAACGACCACTGGCGACACTGCCTGAGTGCGGTAACCAGCACCCAGTCGGTAATCGACGTGATCATTCCGAGCTGCTCCGCCACGGGAATGATGCGCCCCGGCATGACAACACC
>JABDRC010000008.1 GCA_013041945.1 Halobacteria archaeon | reverse complement strand
ACACCTGGACAGCGTCATGCACCTGGTCGGCGGAATTGCGCTCGGCATGTTTGTTTTCGGCGTGCTGGCCTGTACCGTCAGCAGGGGATGGTGTCCCGATCCCGGCCAGCATCTGGCAATGGTGCTGGTTGTATCACTGGTCACAACCGGCGCCGTTTGCTGGGAATTTTACGAGTGGATTTCGGATGCATTCTTCGGTACCCGCCTGCAGCTCACGGTAGACGACACAGCCAAGGATCTGCTCCTTGGTTTGCTGGGCGGCGTTCTGTATGCGGTATTTTCACTTGTTCTCCATCCGGCAGCCAAACATGGCATCGCCAGCCGCAGCGAGTGCAAACCGGTACGGCACGAGAGCTGACGCTAATCCGTATGCGATGGCGCTTCCGGCGCGGTGCCGGTATGGGTCGATGGCTGCGCCGGCGGGACGGGAATATCAACAAGCAGATAGTCGTCTTCCGACTGTGCAACACCGCCGAACTTCTTCGCGAGGGCCAGCATTGCCCTGTTGTTCGGGCGTATATATCCCCGCAAAATCCTGAGGTGAGCCTCTCTGGCAGAATCGATCAGGTGCCCGACCAGCAGGCTTCCCAGGCCTGAATGCTGGTATTCATCGACGACCGTGACGGCAAACTCCGCGACACCGGGTTCATCCTCGATGCGCACATAACGCGCCAGCCCGATCCCGGTCTCCCGGGTGTCGTCCTGAATAAAGGCACACCATGCAAGGCGGTCAAGGTTGTCAAGGTTGGCGAGATAATCGAGTTGTTGTTCGCTCAACTGCTGCGGTACATAGCCAAACCGGTAATAGCGGCTTTCCGGTGACAGGTGACACCAGGCGGAGCGGATGCCTTCCTTCAGATGCTGTCTGTCGTCGCCACTGTTTGTATGGCAACACAGACGAATCACACAGCGGGTACCGTCCCTGAGCGTTGCATTGAAATCAGTTGATTGCATTAGACCGTACCATGATCCCGGGCCGGTGATGGCATGCCAAGTTTAGCAGGCGACGGCCGGGCAGTCGCTCCGCCGGGAGCACCGGCCGGACCGGCGTATGGCTCAGCTGTAAATTTCGTGGGCTTTCAGGGCGTCAACCAGCAGGTGTAATGCCTGCCCGCGATGACTGATGGAATTTTTGACGTCCGGTTTCAGTTCCGCGGATGAGCAGTCATGTGTCGGCACGTAGAACACCGGGTCATAGCCAAAACCGTTGTCGCCGCGCGGCTCGAACAGGATGCGGCCTTCCCAGGTGCCCTGGCAGACAAGCGGTGTCGGGTCCTGTGCATGGCGCATGTACACCAGCAGGCACTGGAAGCGTGCGGTGCGCGCGTCCTCGACCACATCCTGCAGATCCTGCAGCAGTTTTTCGAGATTCGCCTGGTCGCCGGCACCCGCCCCGGCATAGCGTGCGGAATAGATTCCGGGTGCACCGTTGAGTACATCCACCTCCAGTCCCGAGTCATCGGCGATGGCGGGCAGGCCGGTGTGTGCGGCGGCATTGCGTGCCTTGAGGATAGCGTTTTCGACGAAGGTGAGGCCGGTTTCCTCGGCGTCTGCCACGTTGAATTCGCTTTGCGGACGTACGTTGATATGCAGCCCGGCCAGCAGCTGGTTGATCTCGCGTACCTTGCCGGCATTGCTGCTGGCGAGAACGATGTCTGTCATGAAAGTATCAGGCCTTCTGTCTGTTAATTGGTATTCGCGCATACTTCGTTCCTGCAACAATCCATACACCCGCAGGAGCGGACGCTGTCCGCGAACAAATCAACCCCCGCTTCGCGCATACCTGCGCTCCTACAATAATCGATACACCCGTAGGAGCGGACGCTGTCCGCGAACAATGTCAATGATGCGCCCTACACGTCAAGTGCCGCCTGCTGGCTGTCCAGCAACTCGGTGATGCCTTTTTTCGCCAGTGCCAGCATGGCGTTCAGCTCGTCCTGGCTGAAGGCATGGCCCTCGGCAGTGCCCTGCACCTCGATGAAGTCACCCTTGTCGTTCATGACGACGTTCATGTCGGTCTCGGCGTTGCAGTCCTCGGGGTAATCCAGGTCGAGCACCGGTGTGCCCTGGTAGATACCGACCGAGACCGAGGCGACCCGTCCGGTCAACGGCGTGATATCGAGTTTTCCGTTGTCACGCAGTGACTGGAGGGCGTCGGCCAGGGCGACGAAGCCACCGGTAATGCTGGCCGTGCGCGTCCCGCCATCCGCCTGGATGACGTCGCAGTCGATGGTGATGGTGCGCTCGCCGAGTTTTTTCATGTCCACCACGGCGCGCAGCGAGCGGCCGATGAGCCGCTGGATTTCCATGGTGCGGCCGCCCTGCTTGCCGCGTGCGGCCTCGCGGCCCATGCGGCTGGTGGTCGAGCGCGGCAGCATGCCGTACTCGGCCGTCACCCAGCCTTCACCCTTGCCGCGCAGGAAAGGCGGCACGCGGTCCTCTACGGTGGCATTGCAGAGCACGCGGGTGTCGCCGAACTCGACCAGCACCGAGCCCTCGGCATGCTTGGTGTAGTTGCGGGTGATGCGGACGTGGCGCATGGCGTCCGGCTGGCGGCTGCTGGGGCGCATGAGGGCTCCTCGGGTCTGTGTGAGGCGCGGATTATAACGTGAACGCCGGTGTTTGCATGGCGCGTTTTTCCCATTCACGCACTTATGGCTTACCATGGCCGCCGGAATCAACAGCACGCACGGGGAAACCGTATGGTCCACAGCATGACAGCCTTTGCCCGCCGGGAGACCGATCTCTACGCCGGGGCCCTTTCCTGGGAACTGCGTTCCCTGAACCATCGCTACCTGGAAATCTCCCTGCGGCTGCCCGAAGAACTGCGCTCGCTGGAGACCGCGGTGCGCGAACGGGTCAACGCGCGCCTGGCGCGTGGCAAGGTCGATTGCATTTGCCGCTTCCAGGCCGCGACCCGTACCGCAGTACCGGTCGACGTGGACCGGGACAATCTCGCGCGCCTGCTGGCCGCCTGCGATACCGTCTCTGCCGGCCTGCCCGCCGTTACACCCCCCGGTCCGCTGGATCTGCTGCGCTGGCCGGGTATCGTCCGCGATGAGCCGCTGGATACGGCACCGTTGATGCAGGGCGCGCTGGAATTGCTCAATGCGACCCTGGACGAACTGGTCGAGAGCCGTGCCCGCGAGGGCGAGTCGATAACCGCTTTGCTGACCCGGCGTTGCGATGCCATGCTCGAGCAGGTAGCAAAGGTGCGTGTGCTGTTGCCGGACATCCGCACCGGCCTGCGCCGCAAGCTGGAGCAGCGCCTGGCGGAGGTGGATATCGACGTGGAGCCGGGCCGCATGGAACAGGAGCTGGCACTGCAACTGCAGAAGATCGACGTGGACGAAGAGCTGGACCGGCTGGCGAACCATGTCGGTGAAGTGCGCCGGGTTATCGCCAGCGGTGAGCCGGTCGGGCGCCGGCTGGATTTTCTGATGCAGGAGCTGAACCGCGAGGCCAATACGCTCGGTTCCAAATCGGTCGT
>JABDRC010000001.1 GCA_013041945.1 Halobacteria archaeon | reverse complement strand
ACCCGCAGCCACCGGTGCTGATCGGGCTGCGCGACGATGTCATGGTGCGGAGTGCGACACCGGAATTCGGCTGGTCCAGGCCGGCCGACATCGACCGGTACGGGTTCCAGGTGTCCCGGGACGATGCCTTTGGCCAGTTGATTGTGGATGAGTCGGCCTATCGCGGTGAACGCTATACTCCGTCAACGGGACTTGCACCCGGACACTATTTCTGGCGCGTTGCCAGCATCGATGCTGCAGGCAGCCGCGGGCCGTGGAGCGATACCGCGGCATTCGAATTCCGCGCGGTCCCCGATGCGCCGGCACCCGAGGCGCCTGCGCTGGGGGAAAGCGAAATCGATTTTCACTGGCGGGATGCCGGTGCGGGCATGCGCTACCAGTTCCAGCTCGACACCGATGCCGGGTTTCCATCCCCCTCGCTTGACCGTTATACGGACAGTCCGGCGATCTCCATCGAACGCCCCGGTGCCAGCGAATATTTTTTCCGCGTACGTGCAATTGACGACACCGGCTATACCAGCCCGTGGTCACCGACCCAGTCGTTTTCCATTCCCGGCAATCTCTGGCAGTTACTGATACCGTTTGGCGTGTTGCTGTTGCCTTGACCGTCCCGACGACACCGCGTGACCTGGCGCCGGTTGAGCGCCTGGTCCTGGCTGCACTGCTGGGCGGGCTGGCTGCGCTGCTGTTATACCAGGGATGGCTGTGGCGCTGGGACCGGTTGCTCTACGACGCGCAATTGCAGTTACTGGCGGAACCGGCCAGCGAAGAAATCGTCATCATCGGTATCGACGAGCAGAGCCTTGCAGAGTTCGGCCGCTGGCCCTGGCAGCGCGATATCCATGCCGACCTGCTGGACCGGCTTGCACAGGAAAAGCCGCGCGTCATCGCACTGGACATAATTTTCGCCGAACCGGATCCGGCAAATTCCCGGGGTGACCGGCGTCTGGCCGCGGCGATTGGCCGCAACGGCAATGTGGTCCTGCCGGTGCTGATGGAGCAGCGCCGTCAGGGGGGTATACCGGCCGAGACACTGCCGTATCCACTGTTCGCGGAACAGGCTGTCGCGATGGGTCACGTACATGTGGAACTGGACCCGGATGGTATTGCACGGCGCATCTATCTCTATGAAGGCCTCGGCGGCAGTTACTGGCCACACCTCACCATGGTGATGCTGCAGGTTGCCGGTATCGTGGTGTCCATCTACCCGGAGACCGTGGATGAAAGCGCCATGCGTCCGGGTGTCTGGTACCGCGACCGCGAGTTGCTGATCCCCTATACCGGTCCCCCCGGCAATTTCCAGCAGCTCTCCTACGAGCAGGTGGTGCGCGGTGATTTCATTCCCGGAACGTTTACCGACAAGCTGGTGCTGGTGGGAGTGACCGCGGCCGGCCTGGGTGATGCGCTGCCCACCCCGGTATCGGGCTACAGCCACTCCATGCCCGGTGTCGAGATCAACGCGAACATGCTGCAGGCATTGCTGGGCGGCGGGCGTATCCTTGTGACGGACCGGCGCGTGGTTCTGCTCATGACACTGCTGCTTGCCATGCTGCCGGTGTTTGTCTACCCGTATCTGGGGCCGCGCAACGGCCTGTTGTTCGCGGCCATACTGTTGATCGGAACGCTGGGCCTGTCTGCAGCCCTGTTGTTTTTTACACGCCACTGGTTTCCGCCGGTGCCGGCGCTGGCCGCCATCACGCTGGGCTATCCCCTGTGGAGCTGGCGCCGGCTCGAGCGCGCCGTCCGGTTCCTCGACCAGGAACTGGATGACCTGCAGCGCCAGCGTGCCGAACTTGCGATACATCAGGAGGCTGATGTACACACCGCGCTGTCATTTCTCGCCCGCATCCTGCCCTTGCGGGGATGGTCGCAGACGGATGCGAACGGCAAAGTCATGCTTGAGAATGGCGTAGTCCGGCCTGTCGATCGCAAGCCGGGCGCGGTGGCGCAGTGGAATACCGACAGCCGCAGCTGGTCAACGCCGGTGGAGGAAAGCGGCTCCGCGCTGGTGTTGTTCTGGGAGGAGGGTGGCGAGCCGGGTGACAGCGAGCGCACCCTGCTGCAGGGCTTTGCCAGGCATCTGCGTGGTGTGATCGACAGCACCCGGCGTCCCGCCGACCTGCTGCAGTCGCGCATCGAGCAGGTCAACGCGGCGACCCGTCAATTGCGTGAATTGCGCCGTTTCGTCGAGGATGCCCTGTCCTTCATGCCGGACGGGGTGATTGTGGCGGATGCCTTCGGCAAGATCCTGATCGCCAACAGACGTGCGGCCTGGTACCTGGCAGGCGATGACAATGCACAATTATCCGACGGCGAGCTGCTCGCATACCTGCAGGATGTGGAATTGCAGGAGGGCGCCGGCTGGGACGGGCTGTTGCGCAGGGTGCTGGTGGACGGGGAACGTGTGCAGGGTAATGCGCGGCACACCGGTGGCCGGGACTTGCTGATACAGATTTCGCCGCTCAGCGTACATGGCGAGAATACCGATGCCCTGGTGATGAATTTCTCCGATATCAGCAATCTCAGGTCCAGTGAGCGCAAGCGCAGCGAGCTGCTCAACTTCCTGTCGCATGATCTGCGTTCGCCGCTGGTGTCGATGCTGGCATTACTGGAGCTGGCGAGAAGCAAGAAACCGTCGAGCGGTCTCGGCAAGCTGCTGGAACGCATGCAGGGCAACACCGAACGGACCCTGTTGCTGGCCGAGCAGTTCCTGCACCTGGCACGTGCGGAGAACAGTGAGGAATACACTTTCAGCGAGGTCGACCTGGTCGCAGTGATCTGGAATGCGCACGAGCAGGTCTGGGCACAGGCCAGGGCCAGGGATATAACCCTCATTGAGCAACTCGACACCGAAGATGCCTGGATAAACGGCGAGGGCGGATTACTGGAGCGGGCATTGATCAATCTCCTGACCAATGCCATCAAGTACAGTCCGCCGCACACCACCATCACGGTACGCCTGTCGCGAGAGGGTGATTATTATCGTTGTTGCGTCGCTGATGAAGGCTATGGCATCCAGGCCGAATCGCTGCCTGTGCTGTTCGACCGCTTCAAGCGAATCAGTAATCCGCAACATGCGGATACTACCGGTGCCGGTCTCGGCCTGGCCTTCGTGGATGCGGTCGTGACCCGTCATGGCGGCAGCATCAGCGTGGATAGCACGCCGGGCAAGGGCTCGGTTTTCTGTTTTTCGTTGCGTGCCATTGTGGGGCGTACTGATTCACCCTGACCTGACGGGTGCCGGCTCTTCCTGAACGATTTCATGCATTTTCGCTGCAGCAGTCGATGTGATGCCTGCTTCGGCATTCGGTGCTTAAATGGTTGTTATTACACAAGTTCACAATTGCCATCTTTATGCCGGCGAAGCATCGGCTAGAATCATCACACGGTCGGGAGATGTCATTTATTCCGTAATGACGGTTCCGTTCTGACAAAAATACGGGGAGTGATAAATATGATTAATGTGACAACGAAATTGATATTGCCGGTAGTGGCGATCGCGCTCGCAGGATGTTCCGCGACATCGACCCGCACGGCACAGGACAGTGCGGTCATTACCACCGACCAGTATGCTGAACTGAAGGAGAGAGAAGCCCGGATTTCGCGCCTCGAGGGCGAGCTGGCTTCTGCGCGTATGGCTTCCGGCAGCAGCGCACAGGCATCCACGGGCGGTGAATTGCTGCCGCCCGGAGCAAAGCCGGGTGAATGCTACGCACGTGTATGGGTGCCGGCAACGTATCGCACCCTGAGCAAGCAGATGCTGGTCAAGGATGCTGACAAGCGCGTGGACATCATTCCTGCAAAATACGAATGGGTTCAGGAAAAGGTGCTGGTCAAGGAGGCCTCCAGCCGTATGGAATCCATCCCGGCGACCTACGGGGTCGAAACCGAGAAGGTCAAGGTGGCGGACGCCACCCGCGTCTGGCGTACCAGCCTGGGCGGAAATGCGCCTCCGGCCAGCGACGATATCCTTGCCACCGCCAAGAAATACGGCATCAAGCTGGATTCGGCCACACCGGGCATGTGCTACCACGAGCATTTTCGACCTGCCAAGTATGAAACCGTCGATCAGCAGGTGCTGGTCAGCGAGGCAACCGAGAAGGTCAGTGTGACCGCACCGGAGTATCGCTGGACCGAGAAACAGGTGCTGGTAAAAGAGGCATCCTCGAAAATGGTGCAGGTGCCGGCCGTTTACGAGTGGTCCGAGGAGACGATAATCGACAAGCCGGCCCATACCACCTGGCAAAAGGGCAGCGGACCGATCCAGCGTATTGACCAGGCGACCGGCGAGATCATGTGTCTGGTGGAGATACCTGCTACCTACAAGACGGTAAGGAAGCGCATTCTCAAGAGCCCGGCCACGACCAAGCGCATCGATATACCGGCAGAGTACAAGACGGTGAAGGTGCGTGAGCTGGTGGCTGCTCCCAAGGAAATGAAGACCCAGATCCCTGCCGCCTACCGGACTGTCAAGGTGAACAGGAAAGTGGCCGATGCGTCGTTTACCTGGCATGAGGTACACAACAGGGAAGAGCCTGCGACCACCCGTACCGGTGCCAAGATCTGTCTGACAGAAACCCCTGCCCGGTACAAGACTGTCTCGCGCAAGGTTGTCAAAACGCCGGCTTCTTCGCGCAAGGTTGTGATTCCTGCTGCCTACAAGACCATCAAGGTGCGCAAGCAGGTTACAGGGCCTGCCGAAAAGGTCACCGAAATTCCGGCTGTATACAAGACGGTGCAGTACAAGGAGCTGGATAAGGAAGGCTTCATGGAATGGCGTTCGATTCTGTGCAAGACCAACATGACCGGCACGCGGATCAGCCAGGTACAAGAGGCCCTGAAGAAGGCCGGCTACAATCCGGGCCCGATTGACGGTTCCATCGGTGGACAGACGATGGCCGCGGTCAACGCCTTCCAGCGCGACAAGGGCCTGCCGGTAGACAGGTACCTCAATGTCAAGACGCTGCAGGCACTGGGCGTTTCCCCCCGCTGATTTCAGCTGGTTGTGTTTATACCAGGCGCCCCGCAAGGGGCGCTTTTTTTTTGCAGCAAATCCTCGCCGGGTGTGTTTGCAGGTGTTCTAAATCGTTGATCATGCACAGGTGTCAATGCACCGGAAGCGGCGGGTCCTGTACCGGGAGGGCGGAGGAACGCCGGCATATGGACATTTACTGCGCCCGGGTGCTTGAATTAGTGCTGTGCAGCCGCTACACTTCCCGGCCGATGATGCGGGGTGGAGCAGTCTGGCAGCTCGTCGGGCTCATAACCCGAAGGTCGTAGGTTCAAATCCTACCCCCGCTACCATTTTGTACAGGCCGGAAGCACGCTGCGGCATGTGTTTGGGCCGGAGTACGGGTATTTGATATACTCGCGATAACAACAATTCCGGTGTTCATGGAATGGGCCTTTGGCCCATTTTTTGTTTCCGGAATCCGGTCCGGAGAATTGTGTGAGGCAGGACCCTTTACAGCTGGGCAAGATGCTGGAACCCGGGATACGGTCCATGGGGTACGAGCTGGTCGGTATCGAGTATCAGGGCGGCAGCAAGGGCGGCGGCCTGTTACGCGTCTACATAGACAGCGAGCAGGGTATTTCGGCCGATGATTGCCAGAAGGTCAGCTACCAGGTGAGCGGTGTGCTGGATGTAGAGGACCCGATACCCGGTCACTATACGCTGGAGGTTTCGTCGCCCGGCCTGGATCGCCTGCTGTTCAAGGCGGAGGATTTCGACCGCTTCGCCGGGCATGAGGTCAAGCTGCGTATGGCATACCCGGTTGACGGACGGCGCCGGTTCAGGGGCCGGCTGGCGGGCATCAGGGACGGTATGGTGGTCATCGGGCAGGATGGTGAAGACATCAGCCTGCCATACGAACAGATCGAGCAGGCACGTCTGGTGCCGGAATACTGAGGGTGATACAGGTTTCAGGAGATTGCGGAGATGGACAGTAAAGAAATCCTGATGGTCGTTGACGCGGTATCCAATGAGAAGGGTATCGACAAGGAGATTATTTTCGAGGCCATAGAAAGCGCGCTTGCAACAGCGACGCGCAAGCGTGCGCCTGGCGATATCGAGGCGCGCGTTGCCATTGACCGCGAAACCGGCGAATACGAGACGTTCCGTCGCTGGCAGGTAATCGACGAGTCGCTGGCCGAGAATGCTGCAGAGGACGAAGAGGTGCTCGTCTATGATGCCCCCGGACGCCAGTACACCCTGGCAGCTGCCACGGAACTCGACCCGGAGCTGGAACACGGTTCCTGGATCGAGGAGCCGATGGACAACGTGGAGTTCGGCCGCATCGGTGCGCAGACCGCCAAGCAGGTGATCGTGCAGAAGGTGCGTGAAGCCGAGCGTGCCATGGTGGTCGAGGCCTACCAGGACCGTGTCGGGGAACTGGTCACCGGCATCGTCAAGCGCGTGGAGCGCGGCAACGTCTATATCGACCTGGGCAGCAATGCGGAGGCCATCATCCTGCGCGAGGAGATGATCCCGCGGGAGGCCGTCAGGCCGGGCGACCGCCTGCGCGGTTACCTGCGCGAGGTCAGTGCCGAACAGCGGGGACCGCAGCTGTTCGTCAGCCGCGTGGCCCCCGATTTCCTGCTCGAGCTGTTCAAGCTCGAGGTGCCCGAGGTCGGCCAGGGCCTGATCGACATCCTGAAGGCCGCGCGTGATCCGGGACTGCGGGCGAAGATCGCGGTGAGAAGCAATGACCCGCGTATCGATCCGGTCGGTGCCTGTGTCGGTATGCGCGGATCGCGCGTACAGACCGTGTCCACCGAGCTGTCCGGCGAGCGCGTCGACATCATCCTGTGGGACGACAACCCGGCCCAGTTCGTTATCAACGCCATGTCGCCGGCCGAGGTTGCCTCCATCGTGGTCGACGAGGAAACCAATACCATGGATATCGCCGTTGCCGAGGACCAGCTGTCGCAGGCGATCGGCCGGGCCGGGCAGAACGTGCGCCTTGCCAGTCAGCTGACCGGCTGGGTGCTGAATGTCATGGACGAGTCGCAGGCCGAGGAGAAGAGCGAGGCCGAGGCCGCCGATCTGCAGAAGCTGTTTATCGAAAAACTGGATGTCGACGAGGAAATCGCCGCGATCCTGGTACAGGAGGGCTTCTCCTCCATCGAAGAGATCGTCTATGTGCCGAACAGCGAGCTGCTTGCCATCGAGGAATTCGAGGAAGAGATGGTCGAGGAGTTGCGCGGCCGCGCCCGCGACGTGCTGCTCACGCTGGCCATTATGAAGGAAGAAAAACTGGGTGATGCCAAGCCGGCGGAGGATCTGCTGACGATGGATGGTATGGACTCGGAGCTCGCCTTCGAACTGGCCGGCCGGGGTGTCGTGACCATGGAGGATCTTGCCGAGCAGGCGGTCGACGAGCTGATGGATATCGAGGGGATGGACGCGGATCGTGCCGGTGCCCTGATCATGGCGGCACGTGCACCGTGGTTCGCCGAAGAGAGCAGTACCGACGCGTAAGGAGCGAGACAGGCAATGTCAGAAGTTACAGTTAAACAATTTGCCGAGGTAGTCGGCGTCCCGCCGGACAGGTTACTGGTCCAGCTGGGCGAGGCGGGCCTGGATATCAGCGACGAAAACGCGACCATCTCCGATAGCGAGAAGACCAAGCTGCTGGATTTCCTGCGCAAGAGTCACGGCAAACGGAGTTCGCTGTCGGCGGGCGGCCCCAGCAAGATTTCGCTGAAGCGCAAGACCCAGAGCGAGTTGCGCGCAAAGGTGCCCGCCGGTCGCGGGCCGGCGGCGCGCGGGTCGATGCGCAGCACGAGGCCGGAGGCGCGTACGGTCACCGTCGAGGTGCGCAAGAAGCGCACGTACGTCAAGCGTGCGGAACTGGTTGCCGAAGAGCAGCAACGCCTGGACGAGGAAGCAGAGGAGCGGGCGCAACGCCAGGCCGAGATCGATGCGCGTGATGCCGAGGTGCGTGCCAGACAGGAAGCGGTGCGCAAGCAACAGGAAGAAGAGCAGGCCTCCGAGAAAGCGCGGCTGCAGGCCGAACGGGATGCACGCAAACAGGCAGCCGAGGCGGCTGAAGCGGAGCGGCAGCAATCCCTGGCAGTGGCCGAGGCACGCACCAAGGCCGAGGCGGATGAGGCGCGCCAGCGGAAATCCGCGGAAGGGGAGCGCAAGGCCCGGCACGATGACAAGCACACCAAGTACGGGCGCAAGGAGCTGCATGTCGCGGCCGGCAAGGGCGGGCGTCGCAAGAAGAAGGCCAGACCGTCGCGACGCGTCACGATCGAGTCCACCGGCGTGCATGGCTTCGAGCGGCCGACGGCAACTGTCGTCCACGAGGTCGGCATTCCGGAAAACATTCCCGTGTCCGAGCTGGCGCGCAAGATGTCAATCAAGTCGGCCGAGGTCATCAAGACGCTGATGCAGATGGGCGTCATGGCCACCATCAACCAGGTGCTTGACCAGGACACGGCAACGCTCGTGGTTGAGGAGCTGGGCCATATTGCCAAACCGGTACAGGACAATGTGCTGGAAGCGGAGCTGAAACAGCAGGTCGAGGAAGTTTCCGGCGAGCAACGTCCGCGTCCGCCGGTGGTGACGATCATGGGCCACGTCGATCACGGCAAGACCTCGCTGCTGGACTACATTCGTGCCGCCAAGGTGGCCGAGGGCGAGGCCGGCGGTATCACACAGCATATCGGCGCTTACCATGTCGAGACCGACAAGGGCATGATCAGCTTCCTGGATACGCCGGGACACGCGGCCTTCACCGCCATGCGCGCGCGCGGTGCCGGCGTAACCGATCTTGTCATACTGGTGGTTGCCGCGGATGACGGTGTCAAACCGCAGACGCAGGAGGCCGTCAGGCATGCCCGTGCGGCCGGGGTGCCGCTGATCGTGGCCGTCAACAAGATCGACAAGCCGGAGGCGGATCAGGATCGCGTCATGAACGAGATGGTTGCGCTGGAGGTCGTGCCGGAAGCCTGGGGCGGCGACACCATGTTCGTGCCGGTCTCCGCCAAGACGGGTGAAGGCATCGATAACCTGCTGGATGCCGTGTTGCTGCAGGCCGAAATCCTCGAGCTCAAGGCTGTCCATGATTGTCCGGCGACCGGTATCGTGGTCGAGTCCAGCCTCGACAAGGGGCGGGGTGCCGTGGCCACCGTGCTGGTGCAGAACGGTGTCCTGCGCAAGGGTGACCTGATCCTGACCGGTACCGAGTACGGTCGTGTCCGTGCCATGTTCGACGAGACCGGCAAACAGATAGATGATGCCGGGCCGTCCATGCCGGCACTGGTGCTGGGTTTGTCGGCGGTGCCGAGCGCCGGCGATGAGGTGATCGTGGTCGCGAACGAGCGCAAGGCGCGCGAGCTGGCACAGTTGCGCTCGGAGCGGTCGCGTGACGCACGCCTGGCCAAACAGCAGCAGGCGCGGCTCGAGGATATCTTCACCAGGGCGGCGGAGGGCGAGACGCCGTCCGTGAATATCGTGCTGAAGGCCGATGTACAGGGCAGTGCCGAGGCGCTCAGCGATGCGCTGACCAACCTGACATCCGAGGCAGAGGACGTGAAGGTCAAGGTGGTCTCCAGCGGCGTGGGCGGCATCAACGAGTCGGACGTCAACCTGGCCGTTGCTTCGAATGCGATCGTTATCGGCTTCAATGTGCGTGCCGATGCTTCCTCGAAGCGATTGATCGAGGACAACAATATCGACCTGAAGTACTACAGTGTCATCTACAACGCCATCGACGATGTGAAGGCCGCGGCCAGCGGCATGATGGCACCGGAGGTGCGCGAGGATATCATCGGCCTGGCCGAGGTGAAGGAAGTGTTCCGGTCGCGCAAACTGGGCGATATCGCCGGCTGCATCGTGGTTGATGGCGTGGTGCGTCGCAGTTCGCCGATCCGCGTGCTGCGCGACAACGTGGTGATCTACGAGGGCGAACTCGAGTCGCTGCGCCGGTTCAAGGATGACGTCAACGAGGTCAAGGCAGGTACCGAGTGCGGTATCGGCGTGAAAAACTACAGCGTCAAGGCCGGCGACCAGATCGAGGTATTTGAACGCGTCGAGGTCGCCCGTTCGCTGTAGTGGCAACGGGCCGAATGGCGCAGACTCCAGTGGTCAAGTCTTATAATAAGATTTGCCACGGAAGCACACGGAAAAACACGGAAGAATAAATGCATTTCAAGAAATATTTCCGTGTAATTCCGTGTGCTTCCGTGGCTATTAATCAAGATATTAGTAATTGCACCTTACGACAAATATCGATTGCTGCAGGCTAGCGATCGGGTCTGCGCCAGCTCCAACTGTCATGCCCAGAGAATTTCCCAGATCACGTCGTGTCGGCGACCAGGTCCAGCGCGAACTGGCCGGGCTGATACGCGAAGAAATCAAGGATCCCCGTCTGGGCATGGTCAGTATTTCGGCAGTCAGCGTCTCGCGCGACCTGGGCCACGCCAGGGTGTACGTCTCGGTGCTGGGCGACGAACTGCAGGCATCTGAATCCATAGAGGTACTGAAACATGCCGCCGGTTTCCTGCGCCATCGGCTGGGGAAGCTGCTGCACATCAGGACAGTCCCGGAGCTCAAATTCATGCTTGACCGGTCACTCGAGGAAGGCGCCCGCATCGGTGCCCTGATCAACCGCGCGGTCGCCAGCGACAAGGGTGACGATGA
>JABDRC010000369.1 GCA_013041945.1 Halobacteria archaeon | reverse complement strand
CGCGTCCAGACCAGCCAGCTGATATTCTTGAACTTGGCCACCGACAATGCCCCGCGTTTGGCCCGTTTGGTGCCTGCTGCCTCATCGACTTCGTCCATGATGTCCTCGCGGGCCGCTTCGTAGATTTCACAGGGCTCGTATTCCTCGTCCAGGATAACCAGCAACAGCGTATTCCAGTCACCACTGGTGTTGAGCTGGCCGAGACGTGCACCCGATTTCGGTTTTTCGGTCTGAATCCGCGACTTGATCTGTATGCGCTGACCCTCGCGCCTGCCATTGCCGGTGGCATCGACGCCGCCGGTACGCGGTTCGCACAAAGTCAGGTCGAGGATTCGTGCCGCGTCATGCCGGGCAATTTCACCGGATACCGGCAGTGACTGACCGGTTGAGCGTTTGTATTCAGCCGCCAGGCGACGGGTTTCTGAAATCAGCTTGTCCAGCGAATATACGGTCATATTTACTCTGTGTGGGGTCAGAGCACAGTTTTTCCTTATATTCCTGTTAAGAAGACTTCCAGGCCGGGTTCATCATGCGCTACGGAATATAAGGAAAAACTGTGCTCTGACCCCATGGTCTCGAGTGTAGATTTATACATTTATCAGGCAGGTTGACAACCGGCAATGCCTTGCCGGTTGCGGCAGGCTTTGACCGCCCCGGTTAGCGGTTGCGTGTTGGCATATGCGTCATAAATCCGTCGATCTTGCCCTGCAAGTCCTTGTTCAGTGTGCAGAAAAAATGACACGTGTGCGGCAATGCCCTGTTAACTGACTGTAGTTAGTACAAAAACTATTTCTGGCACGCTCCCTGCATTGAATTTGACCGAAGTTCCGGTGGCCGATGCTGGTCACCCGCTAAACGGATTTTGGCGCCCGCTGTTACCGGAGGCCGGTACACGGGATTGGATACCACGCAGTGGACTGATTGCAAGGCAGTCCGCGGTGCTGGTCCAGGACAGGGAGGTTGTAATGGGCAAGCCTGTATTCCAGGTAGCAGACAGCGAGTTGATTGCCGAGGACCGGCGTTCCAGGGAACTGGTCATGCTCGCTGACCGCGTTGCCGCTGCCGAGGTCACCGTGATGCTGAACGGTGAATCGGGAACCGGCAAGGAATTGCTCGCCCGTTACATTCACCGGAACTCTTCCCGCAAGCACACCCCGTTCGTGGCCATCAACTGTGCAGCCATACCCGAGAACATGCTCGAGTCATTGCTGTTCGGCTACGAGAAGGGTGCCTTCACCGGTGCTTATCAGGCACACCCCGGTAAATTCGAGCAGGCACAGGGCGGTACGCTGCTACTGGACGAAATCTCCGAGATGGACCTCGGACTGCAGGCCAAACTCCTGCGGGTACTTCAGGAACGTGAAGTGGAGCGTCTGGGCGGACGGGAGACTATCCCGCTCGATGTGCGTGTCCTTGCGTCTACCAACCGCAAGCTCCGGGATGACGTCAACGCCGGCAGGTTCAGGCAGGACCTGTTCTATCGCCTGAATGTTTTCCCGCTCAACATCCCTGCACTGCGTGACCGGCCCGGCGACATACTGCCGCTGGCCAGGCAGCTGATCCGGCGTTATGGCACAGCTGAGACCGGTCCGCTGCTTTCCCGGGAAGCCGAGCAATGCCTGCTGTCGCACTCGTGGCCGGGCAACGTGCGCGAGCTCGAGAACGTCATGCAGCGTGCCCTGATACTCAACAACAGTGATTGTATCGAGGCCGGTGATATCAGCCTGGACGAGGAAGAGGTCCATGCAGGTTCACTGGGTGAAATACAGGTCGACGGAGTGGCGAAGGCATCGAGGGTGCTTGATCAGGACCTGAAGAAGAAAGAGCGGGAGTTGATTATCCAGGCACTGGAAGCCGGTAATGGAAGCCGCAAGGATGCGGCTGCGCGTTTGGGCATCAGCCCGCGGACACTGCGCTACAAGATTGCGCGTCTGCGTGATGCCGGCATGGAACTGCCCGGATCCGCGGGCGCGGGCAGCGCATGAACCGTAATGACGGGAGTGGCACATGAGTGAAATGGGCATCGACCAGGTACTGGCGCAGATGCGCGCCATGTCATCCATGGCGCAGGGTGCGCCTGCCGATCCGGCAGAACAGGCTGCGCGACCGGACTTCGCCGGCCTGTTGCAGGAATCCGTCGGCAAGGTGAACGAGGTGCAGCAGACATCCAGCAAGCTGTCGGCCGCGTTCGAGGCGGAGGATCCGAATGTCGACCTGGCCGAGGTGATGGTGGCCATGCAGAAGTCCAGCCTCGCATTCCAGGCCATGACCACGGTCAGGAACAAGCTGGTATCGGCCTACCAGGAAATCATGAGTATGCCGGTGTAAACAGGATTCATGCCCCGGCCGGCCGCCGGGGCTCGCGGGTCACAGGATCGTGACCCGCTTATCGGCCCGGCCGCCCCAGGGAAGGGGTGTGCCGGGCCACTGGGAACCATGACAGCAACAAGGGAAGGCTATGGCACTGGTAAATCCGGAAAACATCTCTGCGCAGGCGCAAGGCTTCAATGCATTGCCGGTGATGCGGCAGATCGGACTGATGCTGGGCCTCGCCGCCAGCGTGGCGCTGGGCTTTTATGTCGTGCTATGGGCGCGTACACCTGAATACAGCATGCTGTACGGGTCCCTGTCCGATACGGAAATGGCCGAGGTGGCCACGGCACTGGAGACGGCCGCGATTCCCTACCGTCTGGAACGCGGTTCTGGCGCGCTCACGGTGCCGGCAGCGAACGTGCACGAGGCACGCCTGAAACTGGCCAGCCGCGGATTGCCGCGCGGCAATGGCACGGGTTTCGAACTGCTGGACCAGAAACAGGGATTCGGCACCAGCCAGTTCATGGAGCAGGCGCGTTTCAATCGCGCCATCGAGGGCGAACTGGCCCGCACCATCGCTACCCTGCAAAGTGTTGAAAGTGCACGTGTACATCTTGCCATTCCAAAACGCTCCGTGTTCGTGCGTGACCAGAACAAGCCGCGCGCCTCCGTCGTGCTCAGGCTGTTCTCCGGTGCGCGGCTGAATGACGAGCGACTGGCCGGGATCGTACACATGGTGGCATCCAGCGTACCCGGACTCGAGGCCGACAGTGTCACTGTCGTAGACCAGGGCGGGCGCCTGCTGACGGCGAGTGACGATGTCGGCGTCATGGCAGGAAGTGCAAGACAGCTTTCGTACACGCGCAAGATCGAGAGTGACTATATCAAACGCATCGAGGATATCCTGATCCCGATCGTCGGCGAACAGGGCGTGCGCGCGCAGGTATCGGCCGATATCGATTTCACCATGGTGGAGAGCACTACCGAGAGTTACCAGCCGGACAGCCGTGTCGTACGCAGCGAGGAAACCTTCGAGGAAAGCTCGCTGGGCAACGGGGTTTCCGGCGTACCCGGTGCACTGACCAACCAGCCGCCGCGGGGAGGTACAACCACGGAGGGCGAGGAGGATGAGGCGCAGGCAACACCGCTCAACAGTTCGCGCCGCGCCACCCGCAACTACGAGGTTGACCGCAATATCAGCCATACGCGGACTGCGCCCGGTACGCTCAAGCAGCTGTCGGTCGCGGTACTGGTCGACTATCGCACGGCGGCGAACGAAGCGGGTGCAACCGAGCGCCTGCCGCTCACCGAAGACGAGCTGCAGCGTGTGACTGATCTGGTCAAGGAGGCCGTTGGCTTCAGCGATGCGCGCGAGGACAGTATCAAGGTCACCAATATCCCGTTCCGCGTGGTGGACGAGGTCAGCGAGGCCATGCCGCCGGTGCCGGTCTGGGAGCAGCCGTGGGTCGCCGGCGCGGTCAAGCAGGCGCTGGGCGGTATCCTGGTGTTGTTCATGGTATTCGGTGTGCTGAAGCCGGTGCTGCGCAGCCTGGCGGTGAAGCCGGCGCCGGCACCGGGTGCTTTGCCGGCCGGGCAGGGCGGGCAGCCGCAGATGGCGGGCGAGGACAGGCTGAGCCTTTCATCGCAGCCGGGCCCCGGCATGTCACCGGACCAGCAATTCGGTATGGCGCGTTCGATGATCGACAATGACCCGCGGCGCGGCGCGCATGTCGTGAAAGACTGGGTCGCTTCCGATGGCTGACAAGGGGTCCGCACTGAGCGGCACCGAGCGCTCTGCGATACTGCTCATGAGTCTGGGCGAGGAGTACGCGGCCAACATACTCAAGCACATGGAACCGCGCGAGGTGCACAAGGTCGGCACGGCGATGTCGTCGTTGAGCAAGATTTCCAGTGAACAGATCAACGAGGTATTGCAGGAATTCATCGATTCCCTGCAGGGCCAGAATGCCACCGACATCGGCAAGGACGAATACGTGTCGAAGGTGCTGGTGCAGGCGCTCGGCACGGAAAAGGCCGACAATATGATCAACCGGGTGCTCGAGGGCAGGAACGCCAAGGGGCTGGAGACACTCAAATGGATGGACCCGGTGGCCATTGCCGAACTGGTCGGTGCAGAACATCCGCAGATCATTTCCATCGTGCTGTCGCAACTGGACGCGGACCTCGCGGCCAGCGTGCTGACATCACTGGATGAAGAAACACGCACCGATGTGCTGATGCGTGTCGCGAAAACGGAGGAAGTCAATCCATCCGCGCTGGAAGAGCTCGATCATATCCTCGCCGGCCAGTTCCGCGAAATGAAGATCATCAAGCCGCCCAGGGTCGGCGGGCCCGGCACGGTCGCGGACATCCTCAATTTCCTGGACAACAAGGAAGAGAACGCGATCACCGAAAACATCATGCAGCTCGATGAGGAGCTTGGCCAGGAAATCAAGGACCTGATGTTTGTCTTCGATAACCTGAAGGACATCGATGACCGCGGCATCCAGTCCCTGCTGCGCGAGGTATCGACCGACCAGCTGGTGGTTGCACTCAAGGGCGCGGACGACAGCCTCGGCGAAAAGATTTTCAACAACATGTCGAAACGGGCCGCCGAATTGCTGAAGGACGACATGGAAACCAAGGGTCCGGTCAAGCTCAGCGAGGTGCATGCGGCGCAGAAGGAAATCCTGGTGGTCGCACAGCGCATGGCGGAGAACGGCGATATTGTCATCGGTGGCAAGGGTGGTGAGGAGTATGTCTGACCACGAGCAGAGCGATGAGGCTCGGGACTGTGCCCGCTGGGATATCCCGCAGATCGACGAACGCATCCCGGCAGTTGGCGGCAACGCGATGCATGCGGTCCAGCCCGGATACGAAGAGGGCTATGCGGAGGGGCGGGAGGTTGCGCTGGCAGCGGGGCAACAGGAACTGCAGGCCCGGGTCGCAATCCTGCAACGCCTGATGCAGTCACTGACAGAGCCTTTTGCGGAGCTGGACGAAACGGTTGAAACAGAATTGCTGTCGCTGGCGATGCTGGTGGCGAAGCAGGTCATCCGGCGCGAGCTGTCCGTGGATCCGGCACTGGTACTGTCGATTATCCGCGAGTCGGTGGCGCTGTTGCCGGTGGCGTCGCGCAGGATAACCCTGCAGCTGCACCCGGAGGATGCGCAACTGGTTCGCGAACACCTGTCCGCGCCGGTCGAAGAGGGTCAGTGGCAGATTGTAGAGGATGCTGCCTGCACGCGTGGCAGTTGTGTTGTATCGACGGTGCACGCCCGCATCGATGCATCGATCGAGCAGCAGGTGGCGCGCATCGCCGAGGGCGTGCTCGTTGCGGCCGGTGATGCGCAGCAAACCTGATGAACACGGGTAACGACTTTCCTGCGACGTCGCGCGGCCTGATCTGGGCGGAGCGCCTGCGTCAGGGCCGCGAACGCGCAGACCGCACCGTTCCGTTCGTGGTCGAAGGCAGACTGACGCGCATGGTCGGGCTGACGCTCGAGGCGGTTGGCTGCCAGGTCCCGATCGGATCGCGCTGCGACGTGCTGACTGCCAGCGGCGAACAGATCGAGGCCGAGGTGGTCGGCTTTGCCGGCGAACAGACTTACCTGATGCCGACCGGGCATGTCGAAGGACTGACGCCGAATGCCCGCGTCGTACCCTCGGCCCACTCGTCCGAGGTTGCGGTCGGCGAGGCGATGCTTGGCCGGGTGATCGATGCGTCCGGCAGACCGCTGGACGGACTGGGTCCGATCGAAACACATGCCCATGTTCCGCTGATGGGGCGGCCGATTAATCCACTCAACCGCCAGCCGATCAGCCAGCCGCTCGATGTCGGCATCCGGTCCATCAACACCCTGTTCAGCGTCGGTCGTGGTCAGCGCATGGGGCTGTTTGCCGGCAGTGGTGTCGGCAAGAGTGTCCTGCTGGGCATGATGACGCGCTTCACCGAGGCCGATGTCGTGGTCGTCGGTCTGATCGGCGAGCGCGGCCGCGAGGTAAAGGAATTCGTACAGAAAATTCTCGGCGACACCGGCATGCAGCGTGCAGTCGTCGTGGCGGCGCCGGCCGATGAGCCGCCGCTGATGCGCATGCACGGGGCCTGGCTGACGACCGCCATTGCCGAGTATTTCCGTGACCGCGGCATGAAAGTACTTATGTTGATGGATTCCCTGAGTCGTTTTGCACAGGCGCAGCGCGAGATCGGACTGGCCATCGGCGAACCACCGGCAACCAAGGGTTACCCGCCGTCGGTGTTCGCCAAGCTCGCACAGCTGGTGGAGCGTGCCGGTAACGGCAGCGATGCAGCCGGATCGATCACGGCGTTCTACACCGTGCTGGCGGAAGGGGATGATCAGAATGACCCGGTGGCCGACGCGGCCCGTGCAACACTGGATGGTCACCTGCTGCTGTCACGGGAAATTGCCGAGTCCGGCCTGTATCCGGCCATCGATATCGAGTCGTCGATCAGTCGTGTCATGCACGATATTTCATCGACCCGGCAGCAACAGGCGGCCCTGCAGGTAAAACAGTTGTATGCCGCCTATCGCCAGAACCGGGACCTGATCGCGGTGGGTGCCTACCAGCATGGCAGCGACCCGCGCATCGACAGTGCCATCGCCTTCCATCCGCGTCTGCGTGAATTCCTGCGGCAGGATATCCGTGAACCGGTAACGCTGGCAGACAGTTTGCATCAGCTTGAGCAATTACTGGTGACGGAACCGGCTGTCGTGGGCAGTCATAACAAGGAGAATTATCAATGAAACCGTCAAGACGATTGGGCCCGGTTATCGACAAGGCCCGGGAGAGTGAACAGGCTGCCGCCCGCACACTGGGAGAGGCGCGCACCCGTGTAGACGGCGCCGTACAGAAACTGGCGGAACTGGAAACCTATCGAAACGAATATATCGAAGGCCTGCAACACAAGACGCGCAGCGGCCTGAACGCCATGCAGATGAAGGACTACCGGGTTTTTCTCGGTCGTCTCGACGAGGCGATACGCCAGCAGCAACAGGTGCTGGCCGGGCTGGAGCAGGAAGCGGGACATGCCCGGCAAGGCTGGCTGCAGGAAAAACAGCGCCTCGGCGCGCTCGACAAGCTGAATGACCGGCATCGGCAACAGGAACGGACAGACAGCGAACGCCGTGAGCAGTCGGAGTCCAACGAGCATGCCCTGCAGCGCTGGCGGCGCATCCCCGGCTGAACTGTCCTGAAAAACTGGCCTGGAAGTTGCATTGTTCTATCCAGGACACGATCAGAGCACAGGGATGTCACTATGGAAAAAGCGATTCAGGCGATCAATGTCGCCACAACGGCCACGGGAAACAAGGGCAATACACAGGAAAAAGCCGCAGGGAACGGCGAAACCACGCCGTTTTCCGAGGTGTTGTCTCCTGCCCGCGAGCAGGCGGTCCGTCCTCCGGTGGAAGAGCGCACCGGCGATACGGGCGGCAATCCCTTGCCGGGCGAACAGTCTTTGCCGGAAGGCGGCGCGCAGCACGCGGCCTCCGTGGAGCATGATGCCATATCGTCACTGCTGAACCACGCGGACCTGGAGCAAGTCGCGCAGGTCGTGGACGTTGCGCAGGTCGAGCAGATCGAAGTGCCGGAGGGGGCTGTGCCAACGGCTGAACCCGCCGCAAACGCCGTGCCAGCGGCCGCATTGGCATCAATACCGGTAGCACCCGTTGAGGTGCCGGTTGTGAATGGTACAGACACACGGCCGGCGGGCGAGCGCGACACCGCGGTCGTTACCGGTGCCCGCCTGCCGCAGCCTGCGATGGATCCGGATGAGGTGGCGAGCGTGGTCCGGGATGTTGTCCGCAATACTGTAAACCGCGGTGAGACCGGGGCCGCCGTCCCGTCACAACCATTACCGCCAACCGGCAACGGTTCGACAGGTACGGTCACGGATGCCGTGCAGGTGGCAGTCCGCGCCGGCATACAGCAGGCGCTGGCCGCCCAGGTGGCGCAGGACGGCCTGCAGCAGTCGCTGGGGGGTAACCGGCAGGCGGCGCGTTTGCTGAACGGTATCGCCAGGGCGAATTCGTCGACGGACAATACGGCAGTATCCTATACGCCAATATTGAATGATATCGCGAACATCTCCACAACGGCGCGGGTTGCGATCCCGGTCGGCGAGGCGGGCTGGGGGCGTGCGGTCGGTCAACAGGTGGTCTGGCATGTGTCGCAGAACATCCATGCGGCCAGCCTGCGCCTGAACCCGCAACACCTGGGGCCTCTTGAAATGCAGGTTCAGCTGGAGGGTGACAAGGCCACCCTCGCGTTTGCCAGTCAGCATGCGGCGGTTCGTGAGGCGCTGGAATCGGCGTTACCGCGGCTGCGTGAAATGTTCGCGCAAAGCGGCCTCGATATCGTTGACGTAAATGTCTCGCAGGAAAATGCACCCGGCCGTCAGGAACAACAGGCGACAGCTGCAAACAAGAATTCGAGTGATGACGATTTATTGATGGCCAGTGAGCAGGCAATCAGCCCGGAATCCGGATCAATGGAAGCAACCGGCCTGGTGGATTACTACATCTAGCCGCAGTGTTAGCGGCGCATGTTTCCTGCGCCATGCTGTACCGGCATGCTTCTCACCACAATTCCGAAATTTCCCGCCTCAGGCGCTTCTCGTCACGCCAGCGTTCGATTCTCTTGCGTGCCAGGGCTTTTCGATGCAACGCCTGCCGACCGACTTTCTTCGCTGCAGGCTGTTTTGTGCGAGGTTTGGAATCAATTGCACACATCTGTAACATGTTTCCTCCTGTTAACGATCTCTTGTGGCTGCAGATCCATGCTGCAAGCTGACGCCCTCTCTCGCCGTGTTTGCCGGAACCCCGGTGGATACCGGCTCAGTGCGGTAGCGGTGAACTACACTGGCCTGGACGTTGGAACGGCCAGCCGCATCATTTCTTTCCGGCGAGTAATGACACCCGTTGACCTGCGCAAACCGTCGGTCCCGGACTAGCCAGCCCCTGCGATCGCCACAGATGCTCCCGACCGGGTCGGTTGAGATTGTCACCGTGGGTGACAGCCCGCCGGTCAAGGAACAGCTGCGACGCTTCATGCAGGTGATGTAATGCACTGGGCGCTTGTACATGTTATGTCCATATACCAATTAATATTGCCTTCTGACCCGCCTCACGTGGTGGCCGCAAGGCCGGCAGCGATCGCGATCAGCAGAATCAATGGGCTTAGCATGAATGTAAAAAAAGCCTTGAAAATCATATAATCATCTGCAGTCATACCCATAGCCTTAACTGGTTTCATGATCATTTCTCCTCTGAGACGATGCGACACCATGTCCACATCTTGACCTAGACAATACTTCTACAAGTTGTATTTGTCAAGGTTTTGTTTAAAATCATCTCCGCGCACTGCTGGATAGCATTCAACCAACACCTGCAGGAGGATTCATGACAGCCAATCCCGGGGCGGAACAGAAATACCGCATTGGAACCGTCGCCAGACTGACAGGTATCAGCCCGGACACCCTGCGTGTCTGGGAACGACGCTATGCCGTTGTTGAGCCCCTGCGGTCGGCAGGTGGCGGGCGCGAATATACAAGGGAACACATTGAGCGATTGCAGCTGATCAAGCAGCTGGTTGACGCGGGTGATGCCATCGGTAGCATCGCCGGGCTTGATACGGCGACACTGAAGGACAGGTCATCGGGGAATTTCGGTTCGGCCCCTGCCGCTGGCAAGGCAGTCAGCGAACCCTGCAGGATTATTGCGGTGGGTGAAACAATTGCCGCCAGGCTGCAGGCGGAAATCGAAAGTCTGGATGGTATCGAATTGCTCGCTGCCTGCACGGACATGGAAAGCTGCGTGCAGGCGCATCCAGCCGCAACGGTGGATGTCATGGTGATCGAGATTCCGACAGTGCATACCGATACGACGCGGCAGATCATCAAATGGATGGAAGATGCCGGCGCGCAGAAAGCGCTGATTGTTTACCGGTTTGCTGCCTCCGATGCCCTGCAGCGACTGCCCGCTGCACGTATTCAAACCGTCAGGGCACCTGTCACACCGGTTGTTGTTCGCAACCTGTGCCGGGGTATGCGCCCACAGCATGCAGAAGTTGATCGATCTCACGAGCGTGCAGGCACCAGCCTCACGGTATCACCGCGACGGTACAGCAATGAGACGCTCTCGAGGCTGGCGCAGGTTTCACCCGCGATGAAGTGCGAATGTCCCAGGCACCTGGCAGAACTGATCACTGACCTGGTGGCCTTCGAACGTTACAGCGCGGAGTGCGAGAACCGCAACAGCAAGGATGCGGCATTGCATGCCTATTTGCATGCCACTACTTCGCAGGCGAGGGATCTGATCGAAAACGCTCTCGCGCATGTCATCGAGGTCGAGGGAATCGAAATACATGAGTAAGTGTTTCCGGTGAAAGGCGCGGACCGGATACGGATCGATCGGCACTATGTAAGTATGCCCAACGTATCAGGCGGCCTTCCTGCCGATGATTCCCCTCAGGTAAGCAGACTGCCGGTTGCCGGAGAATATCTCGTAACCCTTGCGGCCCGTTGTTTCCCACCGGTTGTTGCGTATCACTTTCCGGCAGGTGTCAACCAGCCTGTCGTAGGGTGCCTGCACGATACCGTCCTGCACGGATTCAAGCGCGCTGTCGAGCGGTGAATCTTCCGAGACAACACACACCGCATTGGCGAGCAGCCAGGAAATACGCACGATCTCGAATATTTTCGCCGGATAATAGTGAATATTGAGCACCAGCCTGCTGCGCGCAATGACCGCGTCGCGCTGTTCGCCATACACCCCGAACAGCGTCTCGACCCTGAGGTCTGCCCTGGCCAGTGCCTCCAGTATTGCCAGCCGGCGCGGGTTGATCGAACCGTAGAACAGCACATCGATGTCCTTTTCCGGTGCGGGCGCGATGCGTTGCAGCACGTCGCTGTAGCCGATCGGGCAATGCGTGATGTTGCTGATGCCGAGTTTTCCCAGCTGTTCGATATTGTAGCGGCTGTAGTCCCAGACAGGGTGGCGTTTCAGTAACTTGAGATAGCCCGTCGTCAGCCACCCGGAGCCGGGTGTGATCTGTTCCAGGTTGAACAGGATGCTCTTGCCCGGGGGTTTTACACCCGGCATGTCCGGCAGCAGGTTGGCACCCAGTACGATGGCCCGGCTGCGGATGCGTGCCCTGTCCTGCACAATGGGTACTTGCATACCAAGCTCGCGGAAACCGCCCTGCAGGCCGATAGCGACCTCATGGAAGGCCGCGGCGTGGGCATACCCCGGTGGCGTGACGATCCAGATACAGTAGCTGTCAGACATGGTGCGAGGTGTTCAGGCGGCCGAGGTGCACTGTTCTTCCAACGCGTCATAGCCGAGCGTCTGCATAATGTCACGCTTGCGAAAACCGCGGTATGCATCCACTAGCTCCGGATCATTCGTGAAGGCATAGCGCCGCGCGGGATTGACCTGTGCGACCGCGGCCTGCAGCAACTCCGCACCGGCATGAAGTCCGGCAAAGTCTGCCAGCGTGCCGAGTTCCTTGACCGGATCGGCAAGAAAGTCCTCATAGCGGACGCGAACGGCATTGGCACCGAACTGTTTTTCCAGCACGAGTGCCTGTGTCGTGTATTCCTCCCAGAGCTTCAGGCCTTCCTCTAAATGAAACAGCCTGGGGGATTGCTGGAGACGCAGCGTCCCGTCGAGCTGCTCCGGTCTCATCTGTGCCAGTTGTGCCTGGTGGCGTTGCAGTATTTCCTGTTCGCGCTGTTGCAGGCTGGCCGCGACATCCAGCGGGTTGCGGCATACATGAACCAGTTTCGCATCCGCGAAGGCAGCGGCCCAGATTCCGGCCGTGAAGGTATTGCGCGGGTCCTTCCATCCCCAGGCGACCCGATTATCCGGTGAAAAGAGCTGCCGGTGCCGCGGGTCGGCGCCGGTAAAGGAAGCAGCAGAGGGGCTTTTTAAAATATTGCCGATGACAGCTAGCAGGTAACCGGCCAGGTCGTCATTGATGAAGCGCATGTTGTAGGGATTGTCC
>JABDRC010000368.1 GCA_013041945.1 Halobacteria archaeon | reverse complement strand
TACTGCCGAATCAGCTCAACTTGCCGTGACACTGCTTGTATTTCTTGCCCGACCCGCAGGGACAGGGCTCGTTGCGGCCGATCTTGCGGCCCTGGCGGGTAAACGGTTGCTGCACACCCTCCTCCTGCTCGGGGGATTCGTCCAGCGCACCGGCCTCGTCATGCTTGAAATTCATCTGTGCCTGCGAACGACGCTGTTCCTCGACGGCCTCGACATCCGACTGTGCCCGCACCTGGACCCTGGTCAGCACCGCGAGGACCTCGTGCTTGATGCGCTCCAGCATATCGGTAAACATCTGGAACGCTTCCTTCTTGTACTCCTGCCGCGGGTCTTTCTGTGCATAGCCGCGCAGGCCGATGCCCTGCCGCAGGTAGTCCATCGCCGCGAGATGTTCCTTCCATGCGCCGTCCAGAATCTGCAGCATGACCGCCTTCTCGAAATGCCTGACCACCGCTGAACCCGCCTGCGCCTCTTTCTCCCTGTAGAGGTCGACCATGGTTTCAAGGATGCGCTCGCGCAGCGTCTCCTCGTGCAGGTCGTGGTCCTCTTCCAGCCACTGGCCGACCGGCATCTCCAGCGAAAATTCCTGCTGGAACGCCTCCTCCAGGCCCGGGATATCCCACTGTTCGTCAATCGAGCCCGGCGGCAGGTACTGGCTGATCAGGCCGTTGACGACATCCTCGCGGATTACATTCACCATGTCGGAGATGTCGTCCGTCTCCATCAGCTCGTTGCGCTGCTCGTAGACGACCGAACGCTGATCGTTGGCAACATCGTCGTATTCCAGCAGCGTCTTGCGGATGTTGTAGTTGTGCTGTTCGACCTTGCGCTGGGCATTCTCGATTGCCTTCGTCACCCACGGGTGTTCGATCGCCTCGCCCTCCTGCATGCCCAGCTTCTGCATCAGGCCGGCCACACGGTCCGAGGCGAAAATGCGCATCAGGTTGTCCTTCAGCGAAAGATAGAAGCGGCTGGAACCCGGATCCCCCTGGCGCCCGGAACGCCCGCGCAGCTGGTTATCGACCCGGCGTGATTCATGCCGTTCGGTACCGACGATGTGCAGCCCGCCGGCAGCGATGACCTGGTCATGCCGCTTCTGCCAGTCCTCGGTTTGTTTTCCGATCGCCTCCTCGCCCGGGTTGTTCAATTCTTCCAGTTCGACCTTGAGGTTGCCGCCGAGCACGATATCGGTACCGCGACCCGCCATGTTGGTGGCAATCGTGATCGCACCGGGACGTCCGGCCTCGGCCACGGTCTGCGCCTCTCTGGCATGCTGCTTGGCATTCAGCACCGCATGCTTGATATTCGCCTTTTTCAGCAGCTTTGACAGGTACTCTGACGTCTCGACCGAGGCGGTGCCCACCAGCACCGGCTGTCCGCGCTGCTGGCAGTCACGCACGTCCTCCATGATGGCTGCAAACTTCTCTTCCATGGTCAGGAAGACGAGGTCGCCCATGTCATCGCGGACCATGGGTTTGTGCGTGGGTATGACCATGACCTCGAGTCCGTAGATCTGCTGCAGCTCAAAGGCCTCGGTATCCGCGGTACCCGTCATGCCGGCAAGCTTGTCGTAGGTGCGGAAGTAATTCTGGAAGGTGATCGACGCCAGCGTCTGGTTCTCGTTCTGGATCTGCAGCGCTTCCTTGGCCTCCACCGCCTGGTGCAGTCCCTCGGACCAGCGTCGTCCGGGCATGGTGCGCCCGGTGAATTCGTCCACGATGACCACCTGGCCGTCATTGACGATGTAATCGACATCCTTCTGGAACAGCAGGTGGGCGCGCATGGCCGCATTCACATGGTGCATGATATTCAGGTTGGCGGCGTCGTAGAGGCTGTCGCCCTCCTGCAGCAGGCCGTTGCGGATGAGCAGCTTCTCGACGTGCTCATGCCCCGCCTCGGTGAGATAAACCTGCCGGTTTTTCTCTTCCAGCGTATAGTCACCCGGGCCGTCTTCCTGTTCCTGCAGTGTCAGTTCCGGCACCAGCACGTTCATCTTCGAATACAGATCGGAATGCTCGTCGACCGGTCCCGAGATCACCAGCGGGGTACGCGCCTCGTCGATCAGGATGGAGTCCACCTCGTCGACGATGGCAAAGGCGCGCGCGTTTTGCACACGGTCCCCGGCGGTAAACGCCATGTTGTCACGCAGGTAATCGAAACCGAATTCGTTATTGGTGCCGTAGGTAATGTCCGCCTGGTAGGCCGCCTGCTTTTCATCGAACCCCTGTCCGCCCACGGTCACGCCGGTCGTCAGGCCGAGGAATTCGTAGACCTCACCCATCCAGGCGGCGTCGCGCCGGGCCAGGTAGTCATTGACAGTGACGATGTGCACGCCCTTGCCGGTCAGGGCATTCAGGTAGGCGGGCAGCGTTGCCACCAGGGTCTTGCCCTCGCCGGTACGCATCTCGGCAATCCTGCCGTCGTGCAGCACCATGCCGCCGACCAGCTGGACGTCGAAGTGGCGCATGTCGAGCACACGTCGCGATGCCTCGCGCACGGTGGCAAAGGCCTCCGGCAACAGGTCTGCCAGGGACTCGCCGGCAGCCAGCCGTTCGCGGAATTCATCCGTGCGACTGCGCAGGGCCTCATCGGAGAGCTCCCTGAGGCCAGGTTCCAGTTCATTGATGCGGGCGACCACCCGCGACATGCGTTTCAGCTGGCGGTCATTACGACTGCCGAACACCTTGCGAATTATATTAAGGGCCATGAAAGTCCAACAGAAAAGGCGTCATTACAGAGGCAGGCATGATACCTCATGTGCCTCCAAATTAGCAGCGGGAAGAACCGGCCGCGGGCCGGCGGTGGACTATTTATCCAGGAAGCGAGACGGATTGACGGCCTTGCCGTTGCGCAGTACCTCGAAGTGCACATGCGGGCCGGTGGAGCGGCCGCTCGATCCCATCAGGGCAATCAGCTCGCCCTTCTTGACGGTGTCACCGACGTTCACGAGATTGCGCTGGTTGTGGCCGTAGCGCGTGGCATAGCCATTGCCGTGGTTGATCTCGACCAGGTTGCCATAGCCGTAACGCTTGCCGGACCAGCTGACGATACCGTCGCCGACCGCGATGATGTCATCACCCTTCCTGCCGGCAAAATCCAGCCCCTTGTGGAATTCACGCTTGCCGGTAAACGGGTCGTTACGCTTGCCGAAGCGCGATGACAGCCAGCCGTCGCTGACCGGTCGGCCGGATGGCATGACCCGTTCGCTCAGGCTGCGATTGAGCAGCACCGACTCCAGCACTGACAGCTGCTGTTCGCGGTCGGCCATCTCGACATCGAGCTCGTCGAGCATGCCCAGAAAATCATTGAACGGCACGGATTTCTCCGGCAGTACGTCCTGCGGGCCACCCACGGCCGGCACGGAACCGAAATCGAACTCGCCCTGGTCGAGGTCACCCTGGCTGACCAGCCGTTCACCCAGCGCATTGAGTCGCAGCATCTGCGCCTGCAACTGGCCGATCCGCAGCGTCAGGGCATCGAGATCGGCCTGCGCGGTATGGCGGATAGCGGTAATTTCGGCCTGCTTCTGGCGAACATCTTCCTGCCACGCCGCCACATAATTGAGTTCATCGCCACCAATGCGGATACCACTGTACAGAACCGCCCCGACAATCAATGCCAGGCAGCCCAGCAGGGTCAGGGCGAACCGGGCCGGATTGACCTCGAAGTTCCAGACCTGTCCCTGCCGCCTGGTAAACAGTATGATATTCATTAACCAAACGCCCGAAATTTCATGAACAAGCCTCTAAAAGTCAATAAACTGCTGCGATCTGGCCCGTTATCCCCGTTACTTGCCCGGGCCCGCGGCCTGGTGGCACTGGATGAGCAGGTGCATGCCATGCTGCCATTACCCCTGCAGCCACATTGTCACGTCCTGTCACTGCACGACCGGATCCTGGTCCTGGCGGCCGATTCACCGGTCTGGGCGGCACGTCTCAGATTTCATGCCCCAAAACTCGTGAAACAGCTGTCCCGTCAGCAGACCGTGGCAGTACGCACAGTTCGCGTCCGGGTAAGACCCCCTGAAAAAACAATAACTTCGGCCAGAAAAAAGCCTTCGGGCCAGAAACAGGGTCACCGCCGTGCCGCCGAATTAAAGCAGGCCGCACAGACTGTATCGGATCCTCGGCTGAAATCTGCACTACTGAAATTGTCCCGACGGTAGGACATCACCCGAACCGGCCGGTTCAGGTGCCCGGCCTGCCGGCAGGATCAGTTGGAGGGAACCGGCTGCAGGAACGAAATCGGGGCGTCGCTGACATCTTCGAACGTCACCTCTTCCCATGCCGATTTGTCCGCGACCAGGGCACGCAACAACTTGTTGTTCAGTGCATGCCCGGACTTGTAGCCATCGAATGCACCAATGAGGCTGTGACCAAGCAGGTAGAGATCCCCGATGGCGTCGAGGATCTTGTGCTTCACGAACTCGTCGCAGTAACGCAGGCCGTCTTCGTTCAGCACCCTGAAATTATCCAGCA
>JABDRC010000367.1 GCA_013041945.1 Halobacteria archaeon | reverse complement strand
GACTGCTGCTGGGCCTGTTCAAAATGGGCGTGCTGATCAACCTGGCGTCGCACCCGGTCATTATCGGTTTCACGAATGCGGCCGCGCTGATTATCGGCCTGTCGCTGCTGAACAGTTTTCTCGGTGTGCCTATGCCGCGTTCAGAGAGTTTTCTGGCCGATCTGTCCCAGGTTTTCCAGCAGATACCGCACGGGCACATTCCCACACTGGCGTTTGCAATCGGGACGCTGATCACGCTCAAAGTCCTCGGCCGCTACTTTCCAAAACTGCCGGGCGTGCTGATAGTCGTGCTTCTCGGGATTATCATCAGTCAGTCGACCGGTTTCGAAGACAAGGTCAGCATCACGCCGGGCCAGATTGCGGATGCCAATGCCGCGCAGATCTACGCGACGCTTGCCGAGAACCAGCAGAAGCTCGAGGCGGTCAAGGCCCAACAAAAAACCGTTTCTGAACAACTCGCGGAGACGGAAGAAGGCGCACGCCTTGACCTGCAGGCCGAACTTTTCCACCTGCAGGGCGAGGAGAAGATTCTCAAGCTGAGCATTTATCGCGATACCGTGCTGGCGCATGAACAGACCCTGATACCGGAAACGACTGAAGACGGACGCGTTGTCTACGCAGTTACGACGGGCAACCCTGTGTTCAACAAGGTCTACCGTCTGTCCGGATTCAATGACGGTCAATACCAGCTGTCGTCCGGCGGCAAGGTTGTCGGCTCGATTCCGAGTGGGCTTCCGGGTTTTACTGTGCCTCTGATGGACTTCGGCCTGATCTCTGACCTGTTCGCGACCGCGTTTATCATCGCACTCATCGGCTTTATGGAAGCCATATCGATTTCACGTGCGCTTGCCGCCAAGTCGCGCGAAAAACTGAATCCGAACCAGGAGCTGATCGGGCAGGGTCTCGCGAACATCGTTGGCAGTTTCTTCCAGTCCTATGTCGTCAGCGGTTCGTTTTCTCGATCTGCGGTGGCGGCACGCGTCGGCGCCCGCACGGGTATGTACGCCATCATCAGTGCATTCGGTGTTGTCCTTGTGATGATGCTGCTCACTGATTATCTCTACCATCTGCCCAAGGCAATCCTGGCAGCCATCGTCATGAGCGCCGTGTTCGGTTTGATCGATTTCAAGTCGATGCTTCATGCATGGAACGTGCGCAGGGCTGACGGCATCGCCAGTTTGGTGACTTTCATCGCGACACTTGTCATGGCGCCGAGGCTGGCAGACGGTGTACTGATCGGCGTGGTAGTCACCATCCTGCTGTTCCTGGCGAGTACGATGAAACCCCGCAGTGAGGTCCTTGGTATCGCACCCAATGGTTCACTTGCTGGTGCAGCCAGTCATGACCTGCCACCTATTAGTGAAAACTTTGTCGTGATGCGTTTCGATGCGTCGCTGGTATTCGTCAATGCTGCCTATTTTGAAACGGCGGTCATGAAAGCGTTGAGCCATTTCCCGCAGGCCGGGGCAATCCTCGTGGTCGGTCAGGGTATCAACCGGATGGACGCCTCCGGAGAAGAAAAGCTGCGGGCGCTGGTCAGCGACCTCAAGGAAGCCGGTGTCACACTGGCGCTGGCGGGCCTGAAGAAACAGGTCGTCGAGGCACTGGAGCGCGCAAACCTGGACAGCGTTATCGGTAGAGAGAATATCTTCTCCAACCGTAACATTGCTCTGAAGGAGATGCAGGCGCGTTACGATACCGTCGCGAACTGATCCGACCAGGCGTTAACTTGTATATACGAGTTCAACACGACGGCAGTCATGCAGCGTCACGTGACAGCCGCATTATTACCAGGATAAGCGTGCATTGATCGGCATCGATAATACGTCCTCCAGGCTTTGTCCAGGCACATCAACACCGTGCTTTTTCCTGATATAACGCGCAAGGTCTTGTGCCGTTGCAGGCGCTGAATCCATGTCCTGCATCATGCTGCGCAGGTCTTCCATCACGGCCCAGGGATAAATGATCCAGCGCCATTGCTCGACGATGTCCGCGTAGAAGTCCGGTGTATAGCTGGA
>JABDRC010000361.1 GCA_013041945.1 Halobacteria archaeon | reverse complement strand
AACTGGGGCACCGCCATCGAGGGCGTCACCCCCGACTATGTCACGGTGCGCAGCTGGCCGCTGGCCGAGGGCGAGTTCATCAGCCGGCGCCACGTACTGGGTGCCAGCCACGTGTGCGTGCTGGGGCAGACGGTGGCGCGTGAACTGTTCGGGCTGCGCAGTCCACTGGACGAGTCCATCCTCATCAAGGGCCTGGCCTGCCAGGTCATTGGTGTGCTCACCGAAAAGGGTGCCACGGCCTGGGGCTCGGACCAGGATGATGTCGTCTTCGCACCCATCACCACCGTGCAGCGCAAGCTCGAGGGCATCACCCACATCAAGCGCATCCAGCTGGTCGCCAGCGATCGCGCAGCCTCGTTTCGACTGTACACGGAGATCAAACAACTGCTGCGTCAGCGCCACCGCCTGCAAGAGGGCCAGCCCGACGATTTCCGCATGTACAACCGCGCCGAACTGGCCGAGACATCGGAGGAAAGCGCACGGGTGTTCACCTGGCTGCTGGGCAGCATCGCGTCCGTGTCGCTGCTGGTGGGCGGCATCGGCATCATGAACATCATGCTGGTCTCGGTCACCGAACGCACCCGCGAGATCGGCATCCGCATGGCGCTGGGCGCACGCCAGCGCGACATCCTGTGGCAGTTCCTGCTGGAGGCGCTGGTACTCAGTACCACCGGCGGTGTGCTGGGCGTCTTGCTCGGCCTGGGCGGCGCACT
The DNA here is from genome assembly GCA_013041945.1 of Halobacteria archaeon. GTDB lineage: Bacteria > Pseudomonadota > Gammaproteobacteria > UBA9214 > UBA9214 > UBA9214. Next base: position 6,031 of record JABDRC010000361.1, on the reverse strand, counting down.
GGCGGTGGCGCGATTCTCCGCACTGCCGGTCACCGTAACGCCCGTCTCGGTGCTCGTCGCCTTCCTGTTCGCGGGACTGGTCGGCGTGTTCTTTGGACTGCACCCGGCACGCAAGGCATCGCAGCTGCGCCCGATCGAAGCATTGCGCTATGAATAGAACGTGTTTCAATGGGCTCAGACTCGATTGATTTACAGAGTGTTTTAGTCTGGATGAACTGGCACCCCTTTCCGGACATCCTTCTTTCCGGGATTTGTGCCAGCCCGATGTTGGGATACGTACCCGATAAGTACCCTTGCGGCGCCGGTTACTGATGGCTTTGTCTTGCTTCGATGCAATATCCTATACTTATAGAATAATTACATGGCAGGGAAGGTGAAAAATGAATAAAACGACTTCAGGCGGATCAACGCAGTTCATCCGTGTCACAGGGGTGCTGGCTCTGCTGCTGGCAATACTGCCGCTGTCGGCCTGGTCCATGGTCGATACAGGTAAATCTGCTCCGGTCATCAGTGAACAACAGGCGATCGGACTGGCTTTGAATGCAATCGAGGCAGGCAAACACACCATTACCGTGACCAACCCCCGCCATCGCGCGATGTTTGACCGCAAGGGCGTACAGTTCATCCCGCGCCGGGGCCCGGCCTGGCACTGGCAGTTGTCGCGCATCAACAATGCCCGGCAGGCAGCAGTACCACCAACTCACAGCGTGCCTGGCGTGGTGGACTTTGCCCGCGGGGGTCTGATCGAGCGCTACCTGATCAAGGCGAACACCATTGAACAGCGCTTTGTGCTGGAGCAGCCCTGGCCGCAGGGTCAGGACCTGGTCATCACGGGTGTCATCGAAAGCAAGGGTGAAATGGAGTCAATCGACCAGGGCTGGGTCTGGCGTGACACATCGGGTGTTGTGACGCTGGGTCAGGTGACGGTGTTTGATGCCACGGGCAGGGTGCTGCCGGCGCAGATGCAGGTAACGGCGACGCGCAGCACGATACAGGTGGCCGCGGCCGATCTGGCCGGTGCGGCCTACCCGGTGACCATCGACCCGGAGATCGGTACCAATGACTTCCGCATCTCCGACATGGGCCCGGATGGTGATACCAACTTTACGGCCTCCAACCCGGCGGTGGCCTACAACGCCATGGCCGACGAATACCTGGTGGTATGGCATGGCGATGACGACACGGCTCCGCTGGTGGATAACGAGATTGAGATCTTCGGTCAACGCATCGATGCGGCGACGGGCGCCGAGTTCGGCACAGACTTCCGGATCTCGGACATGGGCCCGGATGGCGATATCAACTTTGCTGCCACCAGCCCGGCGGTGGTCTGGAATGAAGCGGAAAACGAGTACCTGGTGGTGTGGCGCGGTGATGACAACACGGGCGCGCTGGTGGATGATGAGTTCGAAATCTACGGCCAGCTCCTGGATGGTGCGACCGGGAACGAGATCGGGACTGACTTCCGGATTTCGGATGTCGGCACAGATGGTAATACGAATTTTTTCTCCTCTGATCCGGCGGTGGTCTGGAATGTAACGGACAACGAGTACCTGGTGGTGTGGAGCAGTAATGACGGTGCTGCACCGTGGATTAATGGTGAGGAGATTTTCGGCCAACGCATCAACGCAGCGGCAGCAGAGGTCGGAGTCAACGACTTCCGCATCTCGGATATGGGGCCGGACGGCGCTATCGCCTTATATCGTGCCACCGATCCGGCGGTCGCCTGGAATGCCATGGATAACGAATATCTGGTGGTGTGGCGGGGCGATGACGACACGGGCCTGCTGGTGGATGATGAGTACGAAATCTATGGCCAGCGCATCAATGCTGCGACGGGGGGCGAGGTCGGCACCAATGACTTCCGCATCTCCGACATGGGCATGATGGATAATGATACCGACTTTGGAGCCACAATGCCGGCGGTCGCCTGGAATGCCACGGATAATGAATATCTGGTGGTATGGCAGGGCGATGACGACACGGCTCCGCTGGTGGATGACAAGTTCGAGATCTTCGGGCAGCGCATCACTGCTCCGACGGGGGCCGAGACTGGCACCAATGACTTCCGCATTTCCGCCATGGGCCCGCCCGGCAATGCCAACTATGATGCAACCAGCCCGGCGGTGACCTGGGATCTCTCCGCCGATGAGTACCTGGTGGTATGGCAGGGCGACGACGACACCGGGATGCTGGTGGATGATGAGTTTGAAATCTTTGGCCGGCGCCTGGATTCGGCCGGCAATGAGATCGGCGCTGCTCATATCCAGCTCTCCGATATGGGCATAACTGGCGATATCAACTTTGGAGCCTTCAACCCGGCGGTGGCATACAACATCACAGCAAACGAGTTTCTGGTGGTCTGGTCGGGCGATGACGATACAGGCCCGCTGGTAAATGACGAGGACGAGATCTTCGGCCAGCTGTTCAGTGCGATTGTGGCGGGTGGTGGCGGTGGAGGTGGCGGTTGTGCGCTGAATCCGGCAACTACGGGCCATGACCCGGTCTTCCCGCTCCTGATCCTGGTTGCACTGGGTCACCTGTTACGCAGGCGACTGCATCGTGAAGCAGTGTAATCAATAGGGTCAGACTCGATTGATTAGATCAAATTTTGACGTTTCAATGGAGTCTGACCCCATTGTTTCAGGGATCAATATTTTGAAATAAATCTGTCCCCTTGAATGCCCTATCGTTGAGGACAGCACTCATCATTGCTTTGAATGCCTTCACGTTGCTCATACCAGCCAACGGTTGAATTGACGACTCGAACAGCCAGCAACATAACAGGCACTTCGATTAACACACCAACGACTGTTGCCAGTGCCGCACCTGACTCAAAACCAAACAATGCTATTGCGGTAGCAACTGCCAACTCAAAGAAATTACTTGCTCCAATCAATGCAGAAGGTCCGGCAATACAGTGCGGTGATTTCACCGCGCGGTTAAGCAGGTAGGCCAACCCCGAGTTGAACAATACCTGTATCAGGATAGGCACGGCCAGTATCAATATGATCAATGGCTGCCTGAAAATTTGTTCACCCTGAAATCCGAACAACAATACCAGGGTTGCGAGTAATGCCCCTAATGACCACGGGTGGAGCAGCTTCAGTGTACGATCCAGTCTTTGCTGGCCACTGTTGCCGCTCAGTAATAATCTACGCAATATGTTAGCGATTATTAATGGCACAACAATGTATAACAGCACCGACAGAAACAGGGTATCCCATGGAACTGAAATGGACGATATCCCGAGCAGCAGTGCAACAAGCGGCGCAAAAGCGAACACCATGATGACATCGTTGAGTGCCACCTGTGTCAGCGTAAAATGGGGTTCTCCGCGTGAAAGATTACTCCAGACAAATACCATCGCTGTGCAGGGCGCAGCAGCCAACAGAATCAATCCGGCAATATAGCTGTCAATCTGGCTTTCCGGCAGCCAGCCGCGAAACACGTAACCTATAAAAAACCAGCCAAGCAGTGCCATCGAAAACGGCTTCACACCCCAATTAACGAATAATGTGACGCCGATACCTCGCCAGAATTGGCCCACGTTTTTCAGTGCCTTGAGATCAATCTTGATCAGCATCGGGATGATCATCAGCCAGATCAGGAAAGCCACAGGCATATTGATTTGCGCGACTTCCAGCTGGCCGATACTTTGAAAAAACTGCGGTATCCAGTGGCCCAGACCGATGCCTGCAATAATGCAGAGTGCCACCCACAACGTCAGGTAGCGCTCGAAAAATCCAATGTCAGCATTCGCTGATATCTTGGCAGTTGTTTCACATTGCACGGACATGAGTATTATTATCTCTCGTTATTCTGCAAATGTCTGCTCTTGGCCGATTGTGAATGTTAAATAATTTAAGAAAACTCTGATTAATCCGTCATTGCGAGAAGCGAAGCGACGAAGCAATCTCCAAACGATTGATTCCAAGTCCCGAGATTGTCGCGCTACGCTCGCAATGACGATTTTTTCTCAATTAGTCAGACCTTCCTTAAGTGAGAAAGTCTGCTAATGATTGAGGACAGCCATTGGTCAACGACCTGATCAGCGATCATGGCTTTGAACGCCAGGTAACACCGCGAAGCAGACATGAATCTACAGGTATAACTTGAATGGGGTGTGCACGATCAAAACACAGAAGCAGCCATGCGGCCGCTTCACCGTCGGCTACTTCTATTCATCTCCCGGCTTGCGGCGAAGAGCTTAGCCAGGCCTGTCGTCCCAATTGAAACAGCGCGGCAGCTACAGCAATTCCGAGCACGAGTATGCCGACCTCAGCCAGGTTGGGCCGGTACGCCTGGACTGCGCCGTACCATGTCGCCATCGGTCCCAGCGTGACCATCTGGCCGGTAATGACGAACGCCAATACAACCCAGAGTGAAACTGCCGCGACCAGCGCAGCAGCGGTGCGCGGCAAACGCCCCCCGAAGAGCGCCACCACTGCCAGGGGGGCGATCATCCATACCGTGACCCATCCCTGGAGGTCAACGACGCTGCTGTGCACCTCGTAGCCCCACCTGAGCGTCAGGAGGATCGCCATCAGGGCCGAGAATCCTCTGAGCGCACGAATATAAATCTGCGGCAGCCCGCCGCTTGGCTGGGTCAGCACGATCACGGCCGCACCCGAGGCCAACGCTGCGGTCAATGTCAGGATGGAGGCATGCAGACCATGAAAGTCCGCCCGACCCGTCACCGTACCGAAGACCGCCCCCAGCATCAGGGCGGCGGCGACTGCAACCCCGAGCGTGGCCCAGGTCAGGGACTGGTCGATCCGCCCATGGTGTCCCTGCAGGTCCCTCACCAGCTTGACCAGCAGCAGCACCAGCTCGATGGAGTACAACGTACCCATGTACCAGATGGGTGAGGTCAGGTTCGGTGAAAACACAAGCCAGAAGAGATGCAGGGGTGAGCCCAGTTCCGTGCCCAGGGCCACGAACCCCCCGATCAACAGGGAAGCGGCAAGGACCAGCAGTGACCGCTGCTGCCTCATGATCTCGTCTCTCTGCGTCAATGTTCCATGGCAGAGCACGATCGACACGCCGGTGCTCATCAACGCGAGAAAGATGTAAGTCACCAGTGGCAGTGTCCAGATCATGCCGTTGTTGGTGGCCAACATGCCGCCGACAGACAATTCGCCGATGGCAAAATAGGCGCCGAACAGCAAACCGGCTGCAATAACCGCCCACGTGGGGGTGAAGAAGTTGCGCAGCTGCATGATCAACCTCCCCTAGGTCCGCCGCTCGGGCGAGTAACTGCGGATATAGAACACCCTGGCCCTGGTTCCCAGTTCCGGCCGCAGCGGCGTGCCGTCGTAGCGGCGAATCAGTCGGGATACCTCGCTCTCCGGGTCGTCGAGGTCGCCCACGATGCGCGCCCGTGGGGGGCACGCCTCGACGCATGCCGGCTCCAGCCCCTTCGCCAGACGGTGGTCACAGAAGGTACACTTCTCCACGGTGCCGCGGGCGCGCAGCACCGGGTACGATACGCCGCGCTCCGGATTCGCATGGGGGTTGCCCTCGCCGCCGGCCCTGAGCAGCATTTCCCTGGGTGTAAAGGTGCCCGCAGCGACCAGCTGGGACTCCTTCTGCCACTCCCGGTGAGGCGTCTGCCAGTTGAAGCTGATGACGCCATAGGGGCAACTGACCATGCATGCCTTGCAACCGATGCACTTGTCCGGATCGTGCAGCGTCAGTCCACGCGGACTCTTGTACATCGCCCGGGTCGGACACACCGTCACGCAGGGCGCGTTGTCACAGTGGTTGCACATAGTGGAGATGTACTCGAAACGCACGTCGGGAAAGGTGCCGCTGGTCCGCGTTATCTTGTCGCACCAGTTGATGTCGGGGGGCGTGTTGTTCTCCGCCTTGCAGGCGAGGATACAGCCGCCACAGCCGACGCACTTTTGCTGATCGATCACCATTGCGTATTTCATGTCCGTCTCCGCCGGTTAAGTCTTCTCGATTCGCACGCCGATCTGTCCGTAGAACACGGACGAGCCGGACAGGCGGTCGTAATCGGTGGGTATGA
>JABDRC010000359.1 GCA_013041945.1 Halobacteria archaeon | reverse complement strand
CGTGGGGGAGGTCGAGCAGCGTCTGCTGCGCCTGGTGCCCGATGAATTCAGGCAGGACGCCCATCACTGGCTGATCCTGCACGGGCGCTATACCTGTGTGGCCCGCAAACCACGCTGCCAGTCCTGCGCCATCGTTGACCTGTGCGAATATAGGCGCAAGAATATCGATTAAAGACAAAGGCTTGTGTTTTATCTTCCAGGACGGAATATCTGCTATATTGCAACGTCTGCCGAGCTGCAAATATCACAAAACTATCACGCGCTTGCTGCAGAAACTTTTGATCTGGATCAATGTCGTAGTGATTGACACACCTACAGGTCGTGGCAAACGACCGAAACCGGCAGGAACAGCCGTTCCTGCTTCTTCAAACTGAAATGGAGAACTACCCAAATGTCAAAAAAATCGACAATGAAACCTCTGGCAGCCGCGATGGGAGCAGCGTTTGTCACATCACTGGCAGCCGCACCGGTTGCCAATGCAGCGGAAAACCCGTTTGCCATGTCCGAGCTTTCCAGCGGCTACATGGTGGCCTCTTCACACATGGAAGGTAAGTGTGGCGAAGGCAAGTGTGGCGGCGACAAGGCTGCGAAGGAAGGCAAGTGCGGTGAAGGCAAGTGCGGCGGCGACAAGGCCACCAAGGAAGGCAAGTGCGGTGAGGGCAAGTGCGGCGGCGACAAGAAGTAAGCGACTGCTGATCCCCTGACCGTGAGTACTTCACGTTATCCCGTCACCGGGACCGGGCTTGGACTGCGGCGGACCCTTATGGGTCCGCTGCGGGACAACCCACCACACAATATCGACTTCTTCGAGGTCGCCCCCGAGAACTGGATCGGGATCGGCGGAAAGATGGGTAAGGACTTGCGCTATTTTACCGAGCGCTACCCGTTTGTCTGTCATGGTCTGTCGCTGTCCATCGGCAGTCCCGCCCCGCTAGACGAAACCTTCGTCCACCGGGTCAAACGTTTCCTCGACGAACACGATATCCGTTTCTATACCGAACATCTCAGTTACTGCAGCGACGATGGCCACCTGTACGACCTGATGCCCATCCCGTTCACCGAAGAGGCGGTGCAGCATGTCGCTGCCCGTATCCGTCGCGTCCAGGACATCCTGGAGCGGCGCATTGGCATGGAAAACGTCTCCTACTATGCGGCACCCGGCCAGCAAATGCCGGAGATCGATTTCATCAATGCCGTCCTGTCCGAGGCCGATTGCGACCTCTTGCTGGACGTCAACAACATCTATGTCAATAGCATCAATCACCGTTATGACGCAGAGGCCTTTCTCAAGGCATTGCCTGCCGAGCGGGTCACCTACTTTCACATCGCCGGCCACTACGACGAGGCCGACGACCTGAAGGTCGACACGCACGGCGCACCCGTCATCGATCCGGTGTGGTCACTGCTCGAGACGGCCTATGCACACTTCGGCGTCGTGCCGACACTGCTCGAGCGCGATTTCAATATCCCGCCCCTGCCCGAATTGCTCGCCGAGGCCGGACAAATAGCCGAACGGCAGGCGCAGCACGCGGGCACGGCAGCAACGGAAACGGCCAGTGGACACACGACCTGAATTCATCGGCACGCAGTATGCGTTCGCCGCGCACATCCGTGACCCGGACCATGCCCCCGCACCGGCCGGTATCGAAGACCGGCGTATGGGCATCTACCGCGAGCTGTTCTACAACAATGTTGAGAGTTTCCTGTCAAGCTCGTTCCCGGTCCTGCGCGAACTACACGACGATGACTCATGGCATGCCATGGTGCGCGACTACTTCCATCATCACCATGCCCGGACGCCCCTGTTCCTGGAAATCCCGCGCGAATTCCTGACCTGGCTGCACGACGAGCGCGAACCGCGGCCGGGCGACCTGCCGTTCCTCTACGAACTTGCGCATTACGAATGGGTCGAACTTGCCCTGACCATTGCCGAAGACTCGACAGACCGGGATGCGATCGATCCGCAAGGCGACCTGCTGAACGACATACCGGTGCTGTCAGCACTGGTCTGGCACATGACCTACGCCTACCCGGTGCACCGGATCGGGCCTGACTTTATGCCGGACGAATCCGGCCAGGCCACGACCAGCCTGGTCGTCTACCGCGATCACGACGATGTTGTGGGTTTCATGGAAATCAACCCGGTCACCAAACGACTGCTGGAGCTGCTGGAAGCAAACGCCACGGCCAGCGGGCGGGAGTTGCTGGCACACATCGCCGCCGAGATGACACACCCCGATCCGGAGGTGGTGATCAACGGCGGTCTCGAGATCATGAATAATCTGCGCGAAAAAGGCATCATCACCGGAACAAACAAGGCGCCAGCCCCGTCATAAGGGACATACGAAAAAAAACAACCAGCCACCCGGGGAGGTGGAACATGATCGGTTTCCTTAACCGCCTGCAGAATCTGCTCGACCGTTTTCGCGCCCTCGATTTTCTCGGGCCACTGGCACTGAGACTCTACCTCGCCCCGATTTTATGGATGGCCGGTACCAAGAAGTGGGGCAGCATGGAAAGCACCATCGAATGGTTCGGCAACCCGGACTGGGGGCTTGGCATGCCGTTCCCGGCACTGATGGCCTACCTCGCAACCTTCACCGAGATCTTCGGCGCCCTGTTCCTGCTGGTCGGCTTCGCGGTGCGCTGGATCGCCATCCCGTTAATGGTGACCATGGTGGTCGCAGCGGTCAGCGTGCACTGGCAAAATGGCTGGCTGGCTATCGCAGAGGGCAGCGGTATTTTTGCGACCGGGCGCACGCAGGGTGCAATCGAGCGTCTGGACCGCGCCAAGTCAATCCTGCAGGAACAGGCCAACTACTCCTGGTTAACAGAAAACGGCAGCCTGGTCATCCTGAACAACGGGATTGAATTCGCAGCCACCTACTTCGTCATGCTGCTGGTGCTGTTTTTCATCGGCGCGGGAAAATATTTCAGCCTCGACTACTGGATTGCACGCCGATGGAGAAACACCGGTAATACCTAAATTGACAGCTACTGGTGCTGCATCGACCGGGGACTTGCCATGAACATGATGACGGACGAAACTTTTTCGATTGTCGCCACCGTCATGTTTGTCAACTGTCCCTTCCCCACCCTGGGGCAGGATGCGGTACCGACGCGCAACATCACGATCGGCCCCAAAAGTGTGACCGCCGTCTCAGTTTGGCCGGACCGGCAGGGGGATACTGAGGATGTCGTGAGTGGTCGGGTCCGGACTGTCACTTACATTGCACGCATCCCCTGACAACGTGATACAACGACCCGGCCGCTCCGCAAACCACACTGGCTGCAACACACAAGCTGTTGATTTACATCTCTCATTGCGCACGCAGGTCGCGTATCTTGCGGATAAATTCAGGGTCATCCCATTCGCGTCCGCCGATCGCACGGTAGGCAATACGGCCATCGGGCGCGACCACGTAGGTGGTCGGCAAACCCTTGACCGGCCACTGTGCAATCACCTCCCCCTCACGGTCGAGCAGTAGCGGAAAATCAGCCGGGTAATCGGCGGTGAATATGAAAATGGTGTCCTCGTCCTCGCCCATGTTGATGGCGAGAATGACGACATCCTCCTGTTGCAGGATGTTCCACGCCCGGTTCATCGACGGAATCTCCTCGCGGCAAGGCGGGCACCACGTCGTCCAGAAATTGATTATGACCGTCTTGCCCCGGTAATCGGACAGGCGGTGCATCCTGCCCTCGGTATCCGCCAGTTCAAAATCGGGCGCCATCACCCGCTGCCCGACCGGAGACAACACCTGTGCCGCGAACACGGATCCGGCGAACAACAGTGCACAGGAAAAAACGGTGAATCTCATTTCAGCCTGTCCACGTCCGGCGCACAGACAATACCCGGAATGCGGCCCGTGCGCTGTCTGCCGCCTTCCTGCCAGGTGACGTCAAGATCGAATATTGCTCCGGGTGGAATTCCAAAGGCCGTCAGGCCCCAGTTGTAATCACCCGGCAGGTACTCCTGCCGGGTCGGAAACATGCCCCATTGCACCACCAGTTTTGCGGCCTTGTCGGCATCCGCATCGGACCAGGATTCGAGCAGCGGCTCTTTGAGCAGAATACCTTGCTCCCGGCCATCATGTCGCATGCGCCAGCCGGTCAGATCGATGGCAATGGTCTGCACCGTGCCGGACACACCGGTGTTGCGGATAATCGTCTGGAACATGCAGCTGAGTGCAAGTTGTTCGATGACTTCCCGCGAGAAGCCGTGGTTCATGAACAATGCACGGGTCTGGTCAGGCAGACGCTGGATCAGTTCGATCTCGATGTCACCCTCGAGCAAGCGCCAGCCGCGCAGGCCATTGTCCTCGTTCACGCTGTGGGTCACCGCCGCCGGCAAGACCGGCGCAAACAGGTACGAGGACAGCAGCAGCACTGCCAGTCGAACCGTTATCGGCATGGACGCCTCCAGATTACCCGGGATCCTTTTGCATAAAATTCAGTATACAACTTCATGGACGCGCGGGTTCAAAGTACAATGTCACCTGTTTTTACACCCGGACCGATAACCTGCAGGGATATCCATGACCCGTATCGGAACCCCGTTGTCCCCCACCGCCACCCGTGTCCTGTTGTGCGGCGGCGGCGAACTCGGCAAGGAAGTCGTCATCGAACTGCAACGCCTCGGCGTGGAGGTCATCGTGGTCGACCGCTATGCGGATGCACCGGCCATGCAGGTCGCCCACCGCAGCCATGTGCTGTCCATGCTCGACGGCAACGCACTGCGCACCGTCATCGAGCAGGAACGACCGCACTACATCGTTCCCGAAATCGAGGCCATCGCAACAGATACGCTGGTCGAGCTGGAGTCGCAGGGATTTACCGTCATCCCCACGGCACGGGCCGCCCACCTGACCATGAATCGGGAAGGTATCCGCCGGCTCGCGGCTGAAGAGCTGGGCATCAGGACATCACCCTACCGGTTCGCCGCTGACCGTGACGCATTCGAGCAGGCCGTCGGCGAGATCGGCCTGCCGTGCGTGGTGAAACCGGTCATGAGTTCTTCCGGCAAGGGCCAGAGCACAGTCAGGGAAGCGGCAGATATCGAGCGTGCGTGGGAGTATGCGCAGGGCGGCGGGCGCAGCGGCGCCGGCAAGGTCATCATCGAGGGTTTCGTAATGTTCGACTACGAAATCACGCAACTGACGGTACGCCATGCGGGCGGCACCAGCTTCTGCGAACCGATCGGCCACCGCCAGGTCGACGGGGATTATCGCCAGTCCTGGCAACCGCAGGTCATGCATCCGCAGGCGCTGGAACAGGCGCGCGACATGGCGGGACGTGTCACCGCCGCACTGGGCGGTCGCGGTATTTTCGGTGTGGAACTCTTTATCCGTGGTGAGGAGGTAATCTTCAGCGAGGTATCGCCCCGCCCGCATGACACCGGCATGGTCACCATGATTTCACAGGACCTGTCCCAGTTCGCACTTCACGCACGCGCCATCCTGGGACTGCCGATTCCTGCGATCACCCGGCATGGTCCGGCCGCATCCAGCGTAATACTGGCAAACGGGGAATCCCGCCAGGTCGTTTTCGGCGGGCTGGACAGCGCACTGCGCGAACCCGACACGCAGCTACGGCTGTTCGGCAAACCCGGCGTCAGCGGCCAGCGACGCATGGGCGTGGCGCTTGCCCGCGGTGCCAGCGTCGAGGACGCCGTCGACAAGGCGGACCGCTGCGCGGCGGCGGTCACCGTCGAGCTGTAGCGGCCCTGCCGTGCGGCCGGCCCAGGAGAAACAATTTATTTATGGGAAACAATGACTTGAATCATCGCATTGATGGGCTGGAAGTTCGCCTGATGCATCTGGATGCCGCCCTGGACGAGATGACACGCACCCTGCTCAGCCAGGAGGTACAGCTCAGGCAACAGGCAGACACGATCCGGCGACTCGAGACACTGGTCAAGGGCCTCGCGGAGACCGGCACAGGCGACCCGGGCAAGGAACCCCCGCCACCGCACTACTGAGCCCCACTCGCTGCCACGGCAGTCAGAGAAAGCCCTAAAGACCGGCACCGGCCGGGCCGATGTTTCTGTGTATTGATTGAAATGGAGCCCTCTGCAGGATCTTATCGTGGCCTTCGAAGCACTCATCTTTCTCACCCAGATCATGTCATGCATAACTGTGCTTGCCCTGCTTTGGCTGGCGGCGCGCGCCTTCAGGAAAAACCTGGCATGGGGTTTCGGCGTCCTGCTGCTGTCGCCGATTGGCGCTGCCGCCTTTGGCATCCGCCACTGGCACCGCGAAAAACTGCCCTTTCTGGGCTATGACGCGACATTCGCCGTCACGGCCGGCCTGCTGCTGTCC
>JABDRC010000172.1 GCA_013041945.1 Halobacteria archaeon | reverse complement strand
AGGAAACCGATCAACTCGACCTGGTCTGCCGGTCCTGACTCAAGGTCCAGGTTCAGCAGGTCACCCGGCCGCATGGATTCAATCCAGACCGGCGCACTCGCCCGGAACAGCGACTGCCGCTTTAACGAGGTATCGAGTAAATAGGGCTTTTCCGTGTCGGTCGTAGTGCGCAGCTTGTCCAGCTGCAGTGCACTGAGCGGGACAAGTTCAGGGCTGTCCGGCGACGCATTGGCATTCACCGTGAAGAGAATTTTCCCTGCCGGCGTGTAATAGCGGACCAGGGCTATTTCCGGGAAATTTGCAACATAGTTTTCAACACGGAGAAACCGCTCTTCATCTTCGGATTGATACAGTGGCGCACCGAGCTCCTCCAGTTCCACAACCCAGGCCTGTGCCCACTTTTGCAGGTTATCCTCGATGACGGTCTTTGAAATGAGCCACAGGCTGCCGATGGTCAGCACCCCCAGGAAGGTCGCAAACACCAGCTGCAGCAGGAGGATATCGTTAACCATACTGCGCGCGCGCTTGCGCGGAGTTCTCCGTGTCCGCCCGAAAACTGCCCGCAACCGGGATAACAGCGGGCGGGCGTCCGATGCGCCCGATACCGGGGACTGCTTACGGGACATCGGCGATCACCCCGAGTCCCGGTGCAGCACGAATCTGCAGCTGTTGCGCGGCCCGGTCATTGACCTCGACATGCATTCCTGCGAGCGGCAACAGGCCGGATTCAGTTGATGGAATGCCGGCGGATGAGGCATGCAGTGCCGCAATGACCTGTTCGGCGACGTCGGCCGGCATGGCACTGACACTCATCAGCCCGCCGAGCTGCAGCAATTGCGGGTGGAACACCAGAACCTGTTTGCGGTGTTTGCTGCTGTATTCCATAGTATCCCGCAATACCCTGCGGCTGAGAATACGGTCATCCGGCAACAGCCACAGTCCCTGGATTTCAGGCGTCAGGCGCTTGAAGGTATACAGCATCTCTTTATCGGAATGCACCACACGATGAATGAGTTCAATCCCGTGAAACTGCGCGGCGCGGCGCGCCTGCGCGATCAGCACCTCATGTCCCGGTCCGGTAATCACACCGACCCGCCGCAGTCCGGCATCGAGACTTTTCCAGGCGCGGAATTGCAACTCGGCAGGTGGCAGGACACTCACACCGCGCATGTGTGCTGCGGTCAATCCCTGGTCCTGATAGTTAAAGACCTGGCAGAAGATGACCTGCCGGTCAGTGAGTCGGCTTGCGGCCTGTGCCGCCAGCGGACCGATGGCAACGATATGCCCACGGCCGGAATCATTCAGCTTGCCGGTCACGTGCGCGCTTGCCGCAGTATCGCCCTGCAGGGAAAAGATCTCCGGGTTGTCGGGAAGCCGCTTCTCCAGCTCATCGGCAATGAGACGGTACGCCGGTACGTCATCGCTCAGCAGGATCGCAACAGGCGGCAGGATCGCAACGGGTGGCTGGATCGCAACGGGCGGCTGGATTTGCGGCTGAGGGGCTGGTTCTTTGACCGGGGTTTTATCTGCCGGATATTCCGGGGTCGGCCATGACCGGGATTCCACCGGGGCTTTGTTTGCGACTGTGCAGCTTGTCAACAGCGCGCATGCCAGCACTCCCCCGAGGGCTGCACACAGAATACTCACCAGGCGCTGACGCCGACCGGCACAGTGGGTCTTCAGTCTGTTTGTCGAGACATATTTCGCCGGCATCACGCTGCGATCCTGTAAAAGTCTTACACAGACTGTTGAACACCTGTGTGGGTGGAACTCCCGCACATTCACCAAGAGTCACCGCCAACACGCAGCCCGATTACGCTAACCTCAAGCCCCCGCTATATTTTTTCCCGGATCGGGTACCCCTCAGACATCATCGACATGACGGATAACAAACTTGAATGTATATAATTAAGGTGTCCAGGAGGTCGGCGACAGAGCGCGATCATCCGCACTAGTCACCGCCCCTTTTCTTCAGGCGCAGGCGAGTTCCACGCACCTTATGCCCGTTGCCCCGATGTCCATCGATCCCTGGAATCCTGCTAAGATGCATACCCCCGGCAAGACTGACGGTAATTTTTCGATGAAACATCAACACAGGCACAGGGCGTTCACCGCCTGGATTACACTGGCACTCAGCCTGTTGCTGGCCGCCACCCCGGCCGGCAGCGCCCCGACCGAACAGACCGAGCAAACCATCCGGCACCTGATCGGCTACGTATCCGCCTCGGACATGACGTTTGTCCGCAATGCCAGCGAATACACGCCGCAGGAGGCCGCCGAACACATGCTGAAGAAATACCGCCACTTCCGGGACGACATCGAAACGGCCGGGGATTTTATCGAGCTGTGCGCGAGCAAAAGTCTGCTGAGCGGCAAACCCTATCGGGTGATCGACCGGCAGGGCAACGCGCTCCCTACCGGCGACTGGCTCAGAACCGAACTGGCTGCCTGGCAGGCACGCAACCTGTAGGGTGCGCGATGCGCATCGGATACCTTAAACAAAGCCGTAAACACCGCCTTACCGATTATCTGAAAATGCCCGGTCCATCACTCATAACCTGTCTCTGGAGATCCGGCAAAGGCCTTCAGATCAAATACCGGCTAATACAACTCAAGCGTACCGGGTTGTCATTATTGGGCCTGCCGCTTGCCTGCCTGGCATTAACCGGCTGCGCCACCGCTCACCTCGATGCAACACCCCCGGTCCAGTCTTACCCGTCTGCCGGTGCCGTTGCCGAAGTCGTTGACCGGCAGGACGGCAGGCTCAGGATCATGACGTTGAATATCGCGCACGGACGCGGCGAGAGTTTCCACCAGCTGCTGCAGGACACTGCCACCACCCGTGCCAACCTGGACAGCATCGCCACCCTGCTGAAAGACAGCGACGCACATGTCGTCGCGCTGCAGGAAACGGACGGCCCCTCCTTCTGGAGCGGCAATTTCAGTCACCTCGACTATCTCGCACACAACAGCGCCTACAACCGCTCGGTTCACGGCGCGCATGCAGACGCCCTGGGGCTTTCCTATGGCACGGCCCTGATGGCCCGGCTCGATCTCAGGGACCCGCGGGTCATCACCTTCGACCCCGCCCTGTCGCCGGTGCCCAAGGGATTCGTGGTATCGACAGTCAGCTGGCCGGGACAGCCCGCCGTCGAGGTCGATATCGTCTCGCTGCACCTCGACTTCGCCAGCGCCTCGAACCGACGGCAACAGGCGCAGGAACTGATCGACACCCTGCAGCACAGGCAGCGCCCCCTGATCGTCACGGGCGACTTCAACACCGGCTGGCAGGAAGACTCCATCGTACGGCACATTTGCCGGGCGCTTGCGCTCAACGCCTACCGCCCGCAAGCGCCGGGGCTCGAAACCTTCCCCGCACTCGGCGAGCGCCTCGACTGGATACTGGTCTCGGCGGGAATTGCATTCCACTCTTACCAGGTTATGCCGGAGAGCGTATCCGATCACCGCGGCGTACTGGCCGAACTGGTGCTTGAACCAGTAACCGCCACCCGTATTGCCCGGGCCGACTGAGCACCAACCCTACAGGTACATCGATTGTTCGCGGACAACGTCCGCTCCTGCAGGTGCATCGATTGGCGCAGGAGCGCAGGCATGCGCGATTCAGGATTGGTCTGTTCGCGGACAACGTCCGCTCCTGCAGGTGCATCGATTGGCGTGGGAGCGCAGGCATGCGCGAAGGATGTAATACCGACCCTGCCCCTGTTTACCCGGCAATGAACCGGTAGTATGCTCAGTCCACCATCAACTTGCGTAACCCGTCACATCGACATTGCGCAAATATGGATAGAGTACGCTGAGGTGCAGCGCAGCAGTAACGACGCACACCCGACCATTCGCTGCCAAAGGAGCCTGAAGATGAGAACCATTGCACTCTTTCTCGTGTTACTGATGCTGCAGGGCTGCGTCTCAACGGTGGTCGGGACCGCGGTCGGGACAGTCACCACACTGGCTGTTGAAACCGCCAAGGTACCCTTCAAGGTAGCCGGCGCCGTCGTCGATGTTGCAACGGATGACGAGGACGAAGAGGATTAGTTCGATAATGCCCGAATAAACTCAACCTCCATACCCTTTGCCAGTATCCAGGGGGTCGGTGACAAAAAGCAATCATTCGCATTTGTCACCGACCCCTTTTTCGCTTTTTTCACTTTTTCTTTTCAGGAACAATTCCTGTCCCTCAGGGTCAGAGGGCTTTTATTTCGGGGAAAGAATCACCACAGCCGGACCGGCAGCAACCGCCAGTAACCCGTCTCCATTGGCGCACCCGGCGCATCCACCCATATCAACCCACGCTTACTCCAGGTTATGCAAAACAAACACTATCAACGAGTTGCCATACTTCTGTCCCTGCTCCAGGTCGCGGTGCTGTCCGGTTGCTCACTGACCGGTGGCGCACGCCCGCAAGCTGACGGGCCCACGCCGGAACCGCGCCTGGTCGATCTTTTCTACATAACCGATCGCGCCCCGGATACCGGGGGTGAGCGGTATTTCAGCGGCGCACGCGGCGACCTCAGCTACGGGATCTCGCGCATCAGCATTCCGCCGGGCCACGTCATGGGCCAGCACGAGGAACCGTCACTGCTCAAGTTCGAGTGGACGCACGAGGAAGACAAGCACATCCATGTGCGCGACGTCCTGAAACTGGACCCGGATGACTTCACCACCCGCCTCGGCCGCGCCGTCGAGGCATCAACGGGCAACAGGCTGATGGTTTTCGTACACGGCTACAACGAGGAGTTTCCCGATGCCAGCCGGATGGTGGCGCAGTTCGCCGAGGACCTGAAATTCACGGGGCCCGTGGTCCTGTTCAGCTGGCCGTCACAGGGCAGCCTGACCGGTTACACCGTGGATGAAACCAACGCGCAATGGGCACAGTCGCATTTCCTGGAAGTGATGTCAGTCATACTGGAGCAGGTCCCGACTCACAGCATCTACCTGGTGGGACACAGCATGGGCAACCGCATCATCGGCAATGCCATGATCACACTGTCCGGCGATCGTCTGGAAAGCGACCTGATGCGGTTCCGTGAAATTATCATGATCGCACCGGACATCGACGCGGACGTCTTCCGCAAGGACATGGCACCCCGCCTGGCACGCACCGGCATCCACATGACACTGTATGCCTCGTCCAGAGACCGGGCCCTGCTGGCATCGAAGGCGTTCCACGGTCATCCGCGTGCCGGGGATTCCGGCGAGGCACTGGTGGTCGTGGACGGCATGGAAACCGTCGATGCCAGCGTTGCATCGGGCGGACTGCTTGGTCATTCCTATTTCGCCGAAGACCGTCGCATCATGGAAGACATTTTCGGCCTGCTGCAGTCCGGACAGCGCGCCGACGAGCGTTTCGGCCTCGAGTCCCGGGAAACCGCCCACGGCCGCTACTGGACCTTCCGGAAATAATTTAGCCCCCTGCCCTTTTTCGCATCCCCGGGATGACTACCTTTTGCAGGGTAAATGGGTGTAATTCCTAAATATTCCACCGCTATCAGCCGATAGCCATGCATTAATCTGTACCTGGCCATAGTTGGATACACAAGTATCACAACTTGATGAAAAAAAGGAATTTTTCATGGCAAAGCGGCTCATCGGTTTTACTTGTTACTTGTTGCTTGCACTCCTGCCGGCATCGGCCCTGGTTGCACAACCTGAGACGCAAGCGCCCGGATCGTCGCCACGAGGTGACGGTACCACGGCATCTATAACCGCCGATACCGACAGGGTCTATACATTCGGCGTGGTGCCGCAATTTGAACAGCGCAAGCTGTTCAGAACCTGGCGCCCCCTGTTGAATGAATTACAGCGGCGTACCGGCCTGAAATTTCGCCTGGTGGGCACACCGAAGATACCGGCATTCGAAAAGCAGTTTCTTGCAGGCGATTTCGACTTTGCCTACATGAATCCCTATCACGTCATACAGGCGCATGACTCGCAGGGTTACGTGCCCCTGGTGCGCGATGGCGGCCGGACCCTGAACGGAGTAATCGTTGTTCCAAAGGATAGTCCTGTCACATCACCCGGGGAACTCAAGGACAAGGAACTGGCATTCCCGTCAGCCAATGCGCTCGGTGCAAGTATGTTGATCCGTGCTGATCTCCACAACCGGTTCAAGGTGAACGTGAATTCGCGATATGTGCAGACCCATAGCTCCGTTTACCTGCACGTTGCCAATAAACTCGTGGCAGGCGGCGGCGGGGTGCAGAGCACTCTGAATTCGCAGGCGCCATCGATCAAGGATGCAGTACGCGTCATATACAAGACAGTTGGCATACCGCCCCACCCCGTCGCCGCACATCCCCGCGTCCCTGCCGCCCACCGGAAATCGGTACAGCTGGCATTTCTCGATATAGCCGCTACAGAAGAGGGCGCCTCGATGCTCGCACAGATACCCGTGGTGGGCCTGGTCGCCTCGTCAATCGAAGATTACGGGATTATCGAGACGCTGAATTTAAAGGCGTTCTACGTATCCGATTAATCCGGTCAGACGTAAAGTCGCGTGAGTATACGATTCAAACTTTTTGTTCCACTGTTCATCCTGAGCGTGCTTCTGGCCTGTTACGCTCACTATTCCCTGGCGCCAAAATTCATAGAATTCGTTGAAACAGAAAACGCCTCGCACATGTCGGCGCATCTTCGCAGCGTCGCAGAGGGCCTGGAACCATTATTACTGGAGAACCAGCTTGCGGTAGTTTATGAGAACCTGGATGCCCTGCGGCATGACAACAAGGAGTGGGTCAGCATTCGGTTAATGGATCCCGCGGGGCGCAAGCTCTATCCTCTTTCAGATCAAGAGTTCGCTCCAACAGGCAAGAACATGTTTCCTGTTATCCAGGAAATCGCCTACCTCGATTACCCGCTTGGTTCACTTGAGGTGATCTACGATCTCACTGACGACGTTCTGGAATTGAATGAACTGGAAAATATATTCCAGATAGGATTGCTCTTTATCCTGTTTGCCCAGCTACTATTCATCACGGTCTCGCTCGAATGGTTTGTACGGCGGCCGGTATCAATGCTCGCAAGAGCGTCCCGGCGCCTGGCGCGGGGAGATTTTACAGTCGCATTGCCCGGCATACGTAATGATGAAATCGGACGCCTGATGCAGAATTTCATAACCATGCGTGATTCAATCAACTCAAGCCAGTCCGCTTTGAAAAACGAGATCGAGCGCCACAAAGACACATCAACGGCGCTGTATGAGGAAAAAGAGCGGGCGAACTATCACGCCACGCATGACTCACTGACAAAACTGGCAAATCGGCGTGAATTCGAAACCCGCGTCGCACAGGCGGTAGCATCCGCCAAGCAAGAGCAGGCAACGCACACTTTACTCTATATGGACCTCGATCAGTTCAAGGTCGTCAATGACACCTGTGGACATGTAGCAGGCGACGAACTCCTCAGGCAGCTCGGATCTTTACTGGAGCGCGAGGTGCGCAGCACCGATACCCTGGCACGTCTCGGCGGTGACGAGTTCGGAGTACTGCTGCAATCATGCAGCGGCAAGGCAGCGATCGCAATTGCAGAAAAACTGCATGAGGTGGTACAGAATTTTCGATTTGCCTGGGAGAAACAGAACTTCGTTATCGGTGTGAGTATCGGGATTGTGGAGATAAACGAGAACTGCGTCGACCTGCACGATCTGCTGGCTGCCGCAGATGCTGCCTGCTACGAAGCAAAAGAAAGGGGAAGAAACCGCATCCATTTGTTCCAGCATGACGACGCCGAGTTGGCCAAACGGCAAGGGGAGATGCGATGGGTCTCACGCCTGACTTCGGCGCTGGAGGAGGATCGATTCATTCTGTACGCCCAGCCGATCGTGCCCGTCAATCCGGAACCGGGCAGTAATGTGCACTATGAAATACTGATTCGTATGCTGGACGAATCCGGCGATATCATCCCGCCCGGTGGTTTCATCAGTGCCGCAGAGAGATACAATATGATGCATCAGATTGATCGCTGGGTTATTCGAAACACGTTTTCCTTTCTGGCGGAATATTTCCCGATTGATCAACAGATTCATCATCCCCTGATT
>JABDRC010000171.1 GCA_013041945.1 Halobacteria archaeon | reverse complement strand
TGGCATTGGATCGATCATTATAGTAACGCTTTACGGGTTAGTGGACGGGGCAATCGCGGGTGCCGTGTTCGGCTGGCTCTA
The DNA here is from genome assembly GCA_013041945.1 of Halobacteria archaeon. Lineage (GTDB taxonomy): Bacteria > Pseudomonadota > Gammaproteobacteria > UBA9214 > UBA9214 > UBA9214. The sequence continues at coordinate 6,386 of JABDRC010000171.1, read as the reverse complement.
CAATGTCATATCGCGGTGTGGCTGTTTCGACAAGGCGTGATCGGTTTGATCGGAATAGCGAAACGCAAAAAAGCGTAACTGGCCACATTCCTGTCAATAGCAACGGCCCCGAATGGGGCCGTTCTCATATGTGCGGAATGTCTTTTTTGGCAGCCGACCCGGGAGCTACAGGAACCCCGCATCAGCAGGATCTGCTGTTTGAAAGATGTGACTAATCTCGTGCAGTCAAAACCGGACTGGATTCCCGCCGGAGCCTGTCCCCGCGAAGACGGGAATGACATGCTTGTTTTATTCTCTGTGAACTCTGTGGCAATTATTTTTCTTTGCGGCCTGGCGCGAGCAATTGTTTTACGCTGCAACCCGCTCCATGCGGATAAAGCTGTAGGCATGCGGATTGTCCGCATCGGCGTCGAAATCCTCGCGATCGACCTCGCGCCACTCGCATGCGTCCAGTTCCGGGAAGAACGCGTCGCCGTCGAACCTGTCATGCACCAGCGTCAGGTAAAGTGTCGACGCATGCGGCAGCACCTGGCGATAGAATTCCGCGCCGCCGATCACCATGACTTCCTCGTCAGCGCTGCAGGCCTGCAGTGCCGCATCGACGGAATGCACCACCACGCACCCGTCCGCCGTGTACCGCGCATCGCGCGTGACCACGATATTGGTGCGTCCGGGCAGTGGTCGTCCGATCGATTCCCAGGTCTTGCGGCCCATGATGATCGGCTTGCCCATGGTGGTGGCCTTGAAGTGTTTCAGGTCGGCGGGCAAGTGCCACGGCAGGTGGTTGTCATGACCGATGACACGATTGTCCGCCATGGCGACGATAATGGAGATTTTCATACGGCGACCTGCGCCTTGATGTGCGGATGCGGATCGTAGTTCTGCAGCTCGAAATCATCGAAGCTGAAGGCAAACAGGTCGTCGATAGCGGGATTTATACGCATCAGCGGCAGGGCATGCGGCGTGCGGGAAAGCTGCAGGTCGGTCTGCTCGAGGTGGTTCAGGTAGAGGTGTGCATCGCCAAAGGTGTGCACGAAATCGCCGGCCTCGAGCCCCGTCACCTGCGCCATCATCATGAGCAGCAGCGCATAGGACGCGATGTTGAACGGTACGCCGAGAAAGATATCCGCACTGCGCTGGTACAGCTGGCAGGACAGGCGGCCGTCGGCGACATAAAACTGGAAGAAGGCATGGCAGGGCGGCAGCGCCATGCGGTCGATATCGCCGACATTCCAGGCGCTGACGATGATGCGACGCGAGTCGGGACTGTTCCTGATCTGGTCGATTACCTGGCCGATCTGGTCGATGGAACGCCCGTCGCCGGCCGGCCAGGAACGCCACTGGTGTCCGTAGACCGGACCCAGGTCGCCGTTTTCATCGGCCCACTCGTCCCAGATGGTTACGTTGTTGTCATGCAGGTAGCGGATATTGGTGTCGCCCTGCAGGAACCACAGCAACTCGTGAATGATGGAGCGCAGGTGGAGTTTCTTGGTAGTGACCAGCGGAAACCCGTCGGCGAGGTCAAAGCGCATCTGGTAGCCGAACACGCTGACCGTGCCGGTACCGGTACGGTCCTCCTTGCGGGTGCCGTGGTCGCGCACGTGGCGCATCAGGTCGAGGTACTGTTTCATCTGTCTGTTACCAGCTGACCTTGCCGTCGGTCCGGCGGTAGGCATAGATCATGAAGGCGAGGCCGACAAGGATCATCGGCAGGGTCAGCACGTGGCCCATGGTGACCCGGTCCATTGCCAGATAGCCGATATGGGTATCCGGCAGGCGCACGAACTCGACGGCAAAACGGAACACGCCATAACACAGCAGGTACAGGCCCGATACCGCCATGGTCGGCCGCGGCTTGCGTGAATACAGCCACAGGATAACAAAGAACACGAGTCCTTCCAGCAGCAATTCATACAGCATGGAGGGATGCCGCGGCTGGGCATCGACGAACGGGAACACCATGCCCCATGGCAGATCGGTGGGACGCCCCCACAACTCGCCGTTGATGAAATTACCGAGGCGGCCGGCCCCCAGGCCCAGCGGCACCAGCGGCGCCATGAAATCCGTGACCAGGAAGAAGGTGCGCCCGGTATGCCGCGCATACAGGGCCATGGCCACGAACACCCCGAGCATGCCGCCGTGATACGACATACCGCCCTGCCATATGCGCAGGATTACCAGCGGATCGTTGAGAAATTCGCCCGGATTGTAGAACAGCGTGTAACCGATTCGCCCGCCCAGCACGGCGCCGAGCGCGAAATAAAACACCAGGTCGCTGATCTCGGCCGCCTTCCAGGCCGTGCCGGGCCGCCGGGTGCGTACCAGCCCCAGCCACCAGCCGGCCAGGAAGGCAAACAGGTACATCAACCCGTACCAGTGCACCTCGAGTGGCCCGATGGAGACGGCGACCGGGTCGATATTCGGATAAGTCAGCATGTGGATGTCTGTCGTGGCCGGGTCGGTGTTATTCGGGTACTCGCGGGGCGCCATTATACGGAATCAGCACGTCACCGCGCACGATCACCATCCGGCCGCTGCGCCATGGCTGATTGTAGATCGCCCGCGGATAGTCTGCCGGCAGGTCCCTGCCTGTGAGCACCAGGTAATCCTCCGGGTGGCGTACAGCCCAGGCCTGTTCCTCGCCCGGCTTTAACTGCTCAACGGGCTGGCGCAGGCGCCCGTGAAAGGTGAATTCGCCGTGGTAGCGGAACGCGACCGCGACCACCTGGCCGTCCGCCTGTGCGCGTGCTACCAGGCGGCTGGCGGCCTGCACATCGTAGAACGGTGCTCCGACCCGCAACACACCCAGTTCGCCGATACACACGGCCATGACCGACAGCAGTGCCATGCGCTGCGGGTATTGTTGCGGCATCTGGGGTCGCAGCAGCAGCAGTATGACGGCACCGGCCAGCAGACCAAGTCCCCAGACAGGGTGGACCTCGTTCAGCCAGGCCGCCTGCTCCAGCCGCAGCGGGGCCAGCACACCGACGACGCCCAGCAAGGCCAGGATGACGGCCAGCAGCCAGGGACGCTGCCGCACCGGCTGCCCCTCCATGCCGGCCAGGACGCGTGCGATCAGCAGGGCGAAGGCCGGCAACAGCGGCAACAGGTACTTGATCTGCTTGCCGCTGACCAGGCTGAGCAGCACCAAGACCGTCACCAGCCAGGTCATGCAGAAGCGCATGCCCCTGTCCTGTCCGGACCAGGCCGCGCGTGCTGCGCTCCATAACCAGGGCAGCAAGATCCACGGTGCAAACAGCACCAGCAGCCACGGCAGATACCACCAGACCGGGTGGGCGTGGGCAAACGATCCGACCACGCGCCCGGCCGTCTGCCCCCACAGGATTGCCCGGGAATAGTCCGCGCCACCCGCGGCGGCTGCGGGCAAGGCCCAGGCCAGGGCGATCACGGCTGCCAGGGCGACCGCCGCGAGGACACCCGCATACCAGCGTCGCCATCCCCCCGCCGGCATGCCTGACAGCCAGGCCGGTGCCAGCAGTGCCGGCGGCAACACGTGCAGCAGGCTGATCGGCCCCTTGGCCAGGATGCCGAGACCGAGCGCGGTACCGGCAAGCAGCCAGCCGCGCGGCGACCCCTGCGCGGCCTGCACGACGCCGTGCATTGCCAGCACGGTCAGCAGCACCAGCAGCATGTCGATCTGCAGCCAGGTAAAAAAGGCCACCAGGAACACACTGGCAAACAGCACCGGGGGCGTCAGGCGCGGCGTGACGGCATCGTCCGGCCACAGCCGCGCGGCGAGTCGTGCCGTGGCATACAGTGACAGCAGCGTCAGCAACGGTGCCAGCAGACGCGCACTCCACTCGTTCACGCCCAGCAGCCACCAGCCGGCATGGATCAGCCAGAAAAACAGCGGCGGCTTGTGACTGTAGGGCTCGCCGTTGAGGTAGGGCACCAGGAATTCACCGCGCTGCCACATCTCCCACGCAACCGCGGTGTAGCGCAACTCATCGAGCGGCACCAGCGGGCGCGTGCCGATACCGACCAGTAATGCAAGCAGCCACAGCAGCAGCAAGACCGGCCAGGTCACCGGGCGCTGCATCATTCTGTCACGGCTTCCTTGTCGTCCAGCCAGCCCTGGCGGCGATAACGGCCATACAGCCAGTAACCGAGCCCTGCCGCAGCGACCAGCAGCACCATGGCGACCGCGACCTGCCAGAACCGGTCGACGCGCGCGCCACTGCCCACCAGTGCAAACACGATCATCTGCGGTATGTAGCCCAGCATGGAGCCCAGGAAGAACGGTACGCTGCGCACACCCGAGGCGCCGGCGGCAATATTCACCAGCCAGTTGCTGCCCAGGGGCAGCAGCCGGAACAGCAGGGTAACGGGAAACGTGTGTACATGGATGAACCGGTCGATCCTGCGAATGCGCGCGCTGTAGTGCCGCAGCAGGAAGCTGCGCAGCAGCAGCCGCGCCACGGTGAAGGTCAGCATGCAGGCACCGGTCACCGCGAGCATCGACAGCAGCAGGCCGTGCTGGAAACCGAAACCGTAGCCGGCAAGAAAGGCGACCAGTTGGCGCGACAGACCGAGTGACATCAACAGGCAGGTCGCGGCCACGAACAGGAACTGCCCCGCCAGTCCCGCCGTGCGTATATAGGTATCGATCCACTGCCGGTCGAGCACATCTCCCAGCAGGGCGGCAAGCAGTACCAGCACGATCACCAGCAACAGGCCGCGCAGGATGATCGATTGGATACTCATGACTGTTCGGTTTCCGCCCGGGTGGATGACAGGGAGCGGCGCAGCAGCCACCAGACACCCAGCATGTCGATAATACCGGTCCATAACCGGTCCAAGACGCCGTACTTGGACACACCCCCGCGCCGCGCCCGGTGGTTGACAGCGACAGATACGGTTTCACCGCCCAGGCCCTGCACCAGTGCCGGCAGAAACCGGTGCATGTGGTCGAACTGCGGCAGGCGGTTATAGGTTTCCCGTGCAAACAGCTTGATGCCGCAGCCGGTATCCGGCGTCCTGTCCTGCAGCACCCATGCGCGGACCGTGTTTGCCACGCGCGAGGAAAAGCGCTTCAGGAAGTCATCACGGCGATCGAGCCGCTGCCCGGCAACCAGCATGACCTTGTCGGCACTGCTTTCCATCGCCGTGTACAGCCGCATGATGTCAGCAGGATCATTCTGGCCGTCTCCATCCAGCGTGACGATCCACAGCGCGCGGGCCGCCCGCACGCCGTTGCCGATGGCCGCACTCTGTCCGCTGCGCTGTGCATGCCGGATCACACGCAGACGCGGCTGGGCGGCACGGCACGCCTGCAGCACTACTGGCGTGTCGTCGTCACTGCCATCGTCCACCACGATGATTTCGTACTCGATCATTCCGCGCAGGGTCCGGCTTGTCTCATCGACCAGGTCACGGATGCTCTCGACCTCGTTGTACACCGGAATCACCACTGAAAGATCCATTGATTTCCCCATCACCTGTGGGTGTAAGCCGACACCGCATGCAGACACCCCCGCATACATGGTCTATAGTACATCGCCCCTGCACGTCATATGTCCTGCAACTGATGCAACAGCCCGGCGACTATACCAACCACCTCGCAAACGAGACCAGTCCGTACCTGCTGCAGCACGCGGCCAACCCGGTCGAGTGGTACCCGTGGGGGCCGGCGGCACTGCAAAAGGCGCGGCAGGAAAACAGGCCGATTTTGCTGTCGATCGGCTATTCCGCCTGCCACTGGTGCCATGTCATGGCGCATGAATCGTTCGAAGACCCGGAAACCGCGGAGTTGATGAACCGGCTGTTCATCAATATCAAGGTGGACCGCGAGGAACGCCCCGATCTCGACAAGATCTACCAGACCGCGCACTCGCTGCTGACACAACGACCCGGCGGCTGGCCGCTGACGGTGTTCCTGACGCCCGACGATCACGTGCCGTTCTTTGCCGGCACCTATTTCCCGGACCAGCCGCGGCATGGCATGCCGTCGTTTCGCGACCTGATGCTGCGCATCGATGAATACCTGGCCGACAATGAAACTGAAATACGGACGCAGAACACCTCGCTGGTGAAGGCACTGCAGGAGATAAGTGCTGCAGCGGCGTCGGATTCGATCAACGCCATGCCGCTGGACAGCGCGCGCCAGGTGCTGGAGCGGAGCTTCGACGCGACCGACGGCGGCTTCGGCGAGGCACCGAAATTTCCCCACCCGACGAACCTCGAGCGCCTTTTGCGACACTGGGCGCGCAGCCGTACGGCTGACGGGACAGGCGACCGCCGCGCCCTGCACATGGCGGTATTCTCGCTGGAGAAAATGGCGCGCGGCGGCCTGTTCGACCAGCTCGGTGGCGGCTTCTGCCGTTACTCTGTCGACAATCACTGGATGATCCCGCATTTCGAGAAAA
>JABDRC010000348.1 GCA_013041945.1 Halobacteria archaeon | reverse complement strand
GGACAGTTTTCTGTTCTTTTGAGGCGCATAGTGGGCACTACGCAACGAAAAAGAACAGAAAAATGGACCGCTGTGGCGCTTTTGCAGTAGGGATACTTTCTACCGCGCAGACTCCTAGCCCGCATTTCTCACCAGGATCACGGGAGCAGGCGCAGGACGGAGCCCACCTGTCCCACCATAAGATCATTTGGCCGGTTATGACCGATGCCGGTCTACTTAACCATCCTGTCCCGGCAGCGTGTCGGAGCTGCCGGCCTCATCGGAGGATGCATCCGGCGCTTGATCGGATGTTCCCGCCGGCTGCAAGGGACGTCCGTATATCGCCCTTTCAAGGGCCACGGTGCGTTTGTCAGTCATGTTCTCCCGCGGAATAAGTGCGAGCAGGCCGAGTTTTTCGAAACGTTCACGCGGCTGCCCCTCCGCACCGACCAGGTAGACTCGCCGACCCGCACGAATCATGTCGAGCATGGTTTCTTCGAGTGCTAGCGCCGCTGACACACCCAGGTGCACCACGTCCTTGAGATCGATCACCAGCGCCTCACGCCCCTCGACCATCGAATTCTTGCGGCTGATCGCGCGTGAGACGCCGAACAGCATGTTACCGTGCAGGTGTAACAGCAACACCTTGCCGGCGGCCGTTTCCAGCAGGTCATGTTCGTAGGGCGTCAGCGGCAGGTCAGTCTTATCCGGGTCTGTCACGGCTTTGACATCGTCGGCCTGCAGTTCGGAGAGGCGCGTGATCGTCATCACGTTGGCCACGAACAGTCCGATCCCTACGGCTGCGATCAGGTCGACAAACACCGTCAGCGCGATAACGCCGTAGGTCACCAGCGCACCCTTGCCGGAAAGACGGTGGGCGCGCCTGAGGAAACGCCAGTCGATGATATCGATACCAACCTTGAGCGCGATACCCGCCAGCACCGCCAGCGGAATCGTGGCGGTCAGGTCGGCTGCCCAGAGTACAACGACCACGAGTATCGCGACCCGCACCAGGCCGGACAGCGCGGTGCGGGCGCCGGACTGGATACTGACGACGGTTCCCATGGTGGCCCCGGCGCCCGGCAGCCCGCCGAATAGCCCGGACATGACGTTGCCGATGCCCTGGCCGATCAATTCCTTGTCGGAATTGTGCTGCTTGCGGGTGAGACTGTCGGCAATCACCGAGGTCAGCAGTGCATCGATGCAACCGAGCATGCCGAGCACGAGGGCATCGAGAACCATGATCAGCAACTGTTCAACGCTGAATACCGGCAGCTGGAATTCGGGCAGACCCGTCGGTATCTCGCCGATGCGACGAATATCCACTGAACTCAGTACGATAATCGAAACCAGCGTACCGACGACCAGGGCAACCAGCTGCGGCGGCACATAACGCTTGAACCGGACCGGCATCAGGAACAGGATCGCGACGGTAATGAGCGCGAGGCTGGTCTCTTCGGGCCGCATACCCGCAACGAGTACGGGCACCTTTTCAAGGATAGGCAACACGCCACCTGTCGGCGACGGCTGCCCCAGAAGCGGGCCGATCTGCAGGATGATCAGAATGATGCCTATCCCCGACATGAAACCCGAAACCACCCCGTAGGGCATCAGGGTGACGTACTTGCCGAGGCGCAGCGCACCGAACAGGATCTGGAACATTCCCGCCATGACCACGACCGAGAATGCCATCGCCATGCCGTTTTGAGGGTCTGATGCAATGAGCTTGACAATGACGGCAGTAAATACCACCGTCATGGGCCCGGTCGGTTCGGAAATCAGCGTCGGCGAACCGCCGAATATTGAGGCGAATAGCCCAACCAGGATCGCGCCGTAGAGTCCGGCTTCGGCGCCAGCGCCGGAGGCCACACCGAAGGCCAGCGCCATAGGCAGTGCAATGACCGCGGCCGTGACACCCCCGAAGACGTCACCACGAACATTATGCAAGCCAATTTCATTAAAAACACGCACAGTAAGCGGAGCTCCCGATGCCGGCCGTCAAATTGAATCGATCTTGTTAGCGGATCCAGGTTAATGAACCATGGCGAGTTATATTACGCATTGATTCATGCAATGTCAGTCATAGCCGCCGCTGAACAGGCAGCGAAAACCGACTGTTACTTTTTCGCAGCGACTTTCTTCTTGCGTGCGCGTCCCGCCTTGCCATCGTTCAACAGGTTTTTCAAAGCAGGCCACATTTTCTGCACGCGCTTGCGTATATTCGGTTCATTGCCGATAGCGAATTCCAGGAAGGTGCGCGCGACCAGTGACAGCTCCTTGCCTTTCGGGTAGACGATGTACCAGTGACGCAAAATCGGAAAACCTTCCACGTCCAGAACGGCCACCGGTCCCTCCGTACCCTCCAGCGTCAGGGTATGCAATGACAGGACCGAGAGACCAAGGCCGGCAGCAATCGCATGTTTGATGGCTTCATTACTTCCCAGCTCCATGCGCACTTTGGGGCGCAGGCCCTTGGCCTCAAAGGTACGGATAGTGACATCGCGTATACCGGAACCGGGCTCGCGAATGATGAACGGCTCCTTGGCAATCTCTGCCAGCCGGATTTTCTTTTTGGCGACCAGCGGATGACTTCGCGATGCCATGATCACCAGCGGATTCGGTGCAAACACATGGGACTCGACTTCGAACTCGCCTTCAGGCGCCTGGCCCATGATATAGAGGTCATCCTCGTTGGTATGCATGCGATCGATAATGCTTTCCCGGTTCGTGACCTTGAGCGCCAGATCGACGCCAGGGTAGAGCTGGCTGAATTCCCCCAGTATGTCCGGTGCCAGATATTTTGCGGTGGTGACAACCCCCATGCGCAGACGCCCGCGCTTCAATCCTTTGAGATCGGACACTTTCATTTCCAGATTGGCCAGCGATTCGAACATCGATCGGCAGGCGTCATACAGTTCCCGCCCGGCCTCGGTGGGCTCGACATTACGGCCTACGTGCTCGAACAAAGGCAAACCGATGGAGTCGCTCAGTTTTTTGATCTGCATGGAAACCGTGGGCTGGGTGAGAAACAGTTCTTCGGCTGCACGCGTGAAACTACCTAACCTGACGATGGCTTCGAACACCTGGAACTGGCGCAGGGTCGCGTGTCGTATCAGGTAATCCGGCATCGCCGCCGGTGGCGTATAGCTGTTGTCAAAGGATACGCGCTTGCGTTTCAAGGTGTGTACCCTGTCGTCGTAGTCAAACCGTCAGCCCCTGTTCCTGCGCGCCTGAGTACCGGAACCCACTGCGTTTACGATTCCGCCAGCGCCTGTTCAGATTTCTCGGACCCCAACACCGCAACGTCGGAGACAAATACGGTCAGGTGTTCGCCCTCGTTGATCAATGTTTCGAGATCATCCAGCATCGCGGACATGCGTCCCTGGGGTACAAACACGTGAAATTTGATGCTGGTGTCGACATCCAGCTCGCCGGAAACCTCGCCGCTCGAGCCGGCGCCGTGCGCCTTCACAATCGTGTAGCCGCTTGCACCGCGGTTGCGCCCGATATCCACCAGTCGCGATTCCAGAGCGTCAGTGGTAATAACCGTCAGCATTTTCTGCGGAAACAACCTGTGCATAGCCCTTATCCCCTCTTGTCTATTGGTGGCCTTCGCAAACTCACCGTCGTCTCGTAGACAACATCTTGAGCCGCTGCGGTACCTGTGTCGATCTTAGCCACAACCATGAGGGCTGTATTCTGCATCGATACAATCAGCGGTCTTACTGTTGCTATCATCGCGTTACCGCCTTGACTTGATCAGCGCCGGCATAGATCGGATATCGTATTTATAATCGTAAATTATTTTCAATTAATTTATCTTAATTTATCTATATGTCAACCGATTTAGTCCGGCCAGACCAGGCGCCTGCCCTGATACGGGTCGGCGACGAACTGGCGGCGACCCTGGAACCGATCGTCAGTGCCCCGGCGACTCTGGAACGGGTCGACGGCGCGCCCGCGAGATTTAGTGGCTGCCGGCCGCGATTTCGCCGGGGCACTGACTTTAGTCGGTGCAGCCGGCACAGCGCGGGCAGTCGGGCTGCTCTTTTTCTGTACCTTCTTACTGGCCGGTGCAGCCTTTGGATTGCTTTTCTTGGGCGCTGGACTTTTTGCGGTCGTATCCTTGCTGATTCGCATGCTATCGATAAGTTGGCTCTTGGTCTTGTCTGAGCTTGCCATTGTTATATTACCTCTCTAATAAGTGAATCTAGTTCTGCTGCCGCCTCGGCACCACGTTTGCCGAAATTGAACACGCATTTGCCCTCCAGCGCACTGTTGCGGTAGACAGCACGACGGCGAATCGCGGTATCAGCAACGGGAAGTGCAATCTCGCTGAGCACTTCGCGCACCAGCTTGGACAGGGTGGTACGGGCTTCGAGCTGATTGATGACCAGCAATGCCTTCAGTGCAGGATTGACCTCGCGTGCCTCGTTGATCGCTTTTTCAATATGCACCGTTGCCCACAGGTCGATCGGTGACGGTTGCACCGGGATCAGGGCAAGATCCGCAAATTCCAGTACCGCCAGGGTTTGCGGTGCGTGTACCGATGGGGGGCAGTCTATCAGCACATAATCACTGGTAGCTGCGTAGTTCTTCGCCTGTTCCCGCAGTGAGAAAGTCGGTGCATAGACAGGGAAATTTACATTGCTGCCAGCGATGGCACGCCATTGCAGCGCAGATCCCTGTGGATCGGCATCAATCATGGCAATACTGGACTGTTTCGAGAGTCCTGCGGCAATATTGACACTGAGCGTAGTCTTGCCTGTACCACCCTTGTTGCCGACGACGGCAATGATAGCCATCAGCACCCTCAGTGGGTAGTTTGATCAGCCAGAATATCCAGCTGCTCGGCGAAGCTGCGATGCTGTTCACCCAGCTCTTCCTGGCCTTCATCGATGTGTATGGTGATATTCACATAGTCACGACCAAATCCCATGTCAGGGTACAGGCCTTCCTTCTCGGAAAGCTCGGCAGCCATGTCCAGGAAATCACGCAGCGTGCTGTAATTTTCGAATTCATAGCGCCGTTCGAGGCGTACAGGTCGCGCGCGTTCTTGCCACTGTTGACTCATTGAAGATCTCCATTGTCAGTAAGGTTGCCGTTCAAGTCGCTGGTGCCTATTGTTGCAATTTTTCCATCCATTGCAACAATTCTTTCGCATGCACCTGCTCTTCACCCAGTAATCCCTCAAAAAACAGGCGGCTATCCTGATCACCTGATCTCGAACAATAACTGACAGCATCCCCGTAAAGCCCGACGAGTTCTTTCTCGAATGCATGGTCGTGCTGCAGCAACTCCATCAAAGTTTGCCCCAGGCGCACCGGACGCAATTGCGATGCGTTCGGTGCCACGCCAAGGGCCAGCATGCGGCTGATGATCCGTTCAGCGTGCCCCATCTCCTCCACCGATTCGGCGCGAAATTTCTCGGCAACATCGGCCAGTCCCCAGGATGCGGCGAGCATTGCCTGGGTACTGTACAGCTGTACCGCAGAGAGCTCAAGGCTCAGGGCGCGGCCGAGGTATCCGAGTACACGCTGATCTGCGTTGGCCGGGTACACGATGACGGATCTTCAGTCGCTCAGCAACCAGTCATTCAACTGCGCAGCGGACGATTGTCGCTCGAATTTTGAAGTACGGGTTCGACTTCGCT
>JABDRC010000344.1 GCA_013041945.1 Halobacteria archaeon | reverse complement strand
GGACATCCTCGCGCGTATCAGTACGTCACGCAGCTGATCATAAAGGTGATATAACACTGATATGCCAGGTTCCGAATCCGTTATGACAGGGCTGGAAAACAAGAATTATCATTGATGCAATCTCTTTACCGAAAAATTCCACTGTGTCCGTGTTGCCGGCTGCTCCTGCTCCTGCTGCTGCTGGTGCTGCTGCCTGGCATGGCTACTGCCGGCGCACAGCCGGTTGCAGTCGGCCAGGGTCCCGCAGTATCGCCTTCGATGATCGATATCCCGGTGCGCCTGTCGCTTGAACCCCTGATCAGTGCGGCGGAAAAGATGCTCCCGCACCAGGCAGGCAACTGGCGCAGCTGGAAGGACTGGCACGGTATCAAGTCTCAATACCGTGCCTGGCGCGGTCCACTCGATATTTCCGTTGCCGGCGACGTGCTGATGGTCCAGGCGCATATCCGTTACTGGATCAGGGCGCACAAAAAGTTGCTGGGTGCGGTCAACCTGAAAGGCAGCTGCGGGATCGATGAACCGCCGCGACAGGCATTGATCGGCATGCAGGTCCGCCTGGGCTGGGGCCCGGACTGGACCATTCGACCCCGGTTCCACATCCTGCCGACCCGGTTTCTCGACCGCTGCGAGATGACCATTGCGGACATCGATGTCACGCCGGTCATCGAGACGGAATTCCGCAAGCAAATGCAAAACAGCCTGCATGAGGCACTGCGCAAGCTGGCTCCCGGCATGAATGTCATCCGGCAACAGGCACAGCGAACCTGGTTCCTGCTGCAGGAGCCGCTGGAACTCGGAGATGACAACTGGTTGTTGCTCGGGCCAACAGGTGTTGCACTGTCTCGCATGACCGGCCGGGGAAAATACATCGACACACATCTCGCCGTCAGCCTGCAGCCATCGTTGGTGGCCGGACCCAGGCCCACCGGCAAACCGGCTCCACTGCCACCCCTGGCGCGCTATTTTCCCCGCTCGGCAGGCCTGCATCTTGACCTGGGTGTGGATCTGGATTTTGCAATACTCAACCGGCGTATGACCGGTTCTCTCGACGGCAGGCCATTTGTTATCAGGGGCCGCAAGACAGGCATCAAAAAGGTCGAGCTGGCAGGCAGTGGAGATGTGATCCATGCGCGGCTGGAACTGACCGGCGAACTTGCCGGCACGGCGGAACTCAGCGCACGGCTGGCCTATGCTGCGCAGGATCGCACGCTGGAGATGCGCGAGCTGACATTCGACTATGCAGCTGAAGACTTCGCCATGGACTATCTGGCGCAGGCCTTTCAGGAACCCATCCGTCAGTCGCTGCAAGAGGCGGCCAACGAGGCGCTGGCGCAGCACCTCGAACAGCTGAACGAGCGCCTCGAGTCAGTGCTCCGAAAGATCACCCCGACGGGCATGGAGCTTGACCTGTCCGGCCTGCAGCCGGACAGTGTGAAAATACATGTCTCGCCACAGGGCATCCGGCTGGACGGTACCGCCAGCGGTGCTGCCCGCCTGCTGTTGCGCTGAGTGGCGGATCAATCCCTGCCTGATTACTTCTCCGCCTGCTTCTGCAGGGCTGCACACTGAAAATTTATTGCTATACTTAGTACAGGAGGGAAATACAGAACAGAGGGCAAACAAAGATGTTTGCCAAAGCCAGACGGGCAACTGCTTCTTCCCTCCTGCGGACGCCTCGGCAAGCACGGTAACACGCAAGAGGAGTCAGGAAGGCCTGGCAACCTGAGGTGGAACAGAGCCACCAGCGTGACCGCCCACTACCGGGGCGTTTCTATGTCTTCAGCACTCGCGCAAGAACCTGTTTCCACTGCAATCAGTCAATAGAACCACGCGCTGGCGGACAGGATCATGACCTTGCCCTGCGATCAGCGCTACGCATTCGAGACATGAACCGCATGGCGGATGCATTGCTTGAAAGTGTCTCAGAATCAATGCATACAGACCCGGTTGATTTGCCACAGGTTTGAACTGTCAATGGTGTCTGACTCCATTGATCTATCGATACGAGAGTATGATATAAAGTCGACAATCCACAGACTGCGGTGAATGTGCAATGAGAAAACTGCTCGCAACCATCCTGCTTGCCCTGATAACTGCTGCATCAGTACCCACCCTGCATGCCGACTCCGTCGAAGAGGTAAGGAAAGCTGCCGCGCAGGGCGACAAGGAAAGCCAGTACAACCTGGGCCTGAGGTACCAGACGGGCAAGGGTGTCGAGCAGGACCTCGACGAAGCCGTGGACTGGTACGTCAAGGCCGCCCGCCAGGGCCATACCAGGGCGCAGACCAACCTCGGTAATCTCTACCGGTCAGGCAGGGGCATCGACCGGGACTATGGCAAGGCCATGCGCTGGTACCGGCAGGCGGCTGACCAGGGCGATACCAGGGCCATGATCAATATCGCCATGATGCATGCCGGGGGGCAGGGCGTGGACCAGGACGATGCCAAAGGTCTGCAATGGCTCGAGAAAGCGGCCGGTGCAGGCGACACCCAGGCAATGGTCCACCTGGGGACCATGTACAAGACGGGCAAGGGTGTCGAAAAGAACCTCGAATCTTCCACCGAGTGGTTTAGCCTGGCCGCCATGAAAGGGGACGCGGTTGCCCAGCATAATCTGGGTCTCAGCTATTATTCCGGCAAGGGGGTCAGCAAGAACCTTGCGGAATCGGTCAAGTGGCATCGCAAGTCTGCGAATAAAGGCTATCCGCCCGCCGAGTACAGCATGGGCCTGCGTTATGCCCGGGGCAATGGTGTCAAGCAGGATTACAGCGAGGCGGCCGAGTGGTACGAGAAGGCGGCCAAACACGGCCACTCGAGCGCGCAGAACAACCTGGGTCTGATGTACCGGAATGGCCAGGGCGTCGGCAAGGATTATAAAGAGGCACTCAAGTGGTTCCAGACGGCCGCCAGGCGAGGGCATACCCTGGCCCAGTACAATCTTGGCAACATGTACCTGAAGGGGCAGGGCACCACCAAGGACCGGGATGCGGCCAGGAAGTGGTTCACCAAAGCGGCTGAGCGCGGCCACAAGGGTGCCACAAAGGCACTGGAATCAATGTGACAAATGCCGGGGCCGGTCAGATTCGGTAGTCCCGGCAGTCTGGATCAGCGGCACCAGACTCGATTGATTCGGCGCTGGTTCGACGTGTCAATGGTGTCTGACATCGATGCTATCGTGATCGATCGGGTCTGACGCATTTGACCGGTAATATTCGTCGCGGAACGACTTGATCAGCTCATCGGCATCCTCTGCAAAGACACCCATGGTAGTCAGTACCGCCATGCTGATTTGCAGGCTTGCTTCCAGTGTTTCCGAGACGGCCATGGTTGCCCCTGCCTTGCGCAGCTGGTCACAGTGTCGCCGGTCACGCCCGCGTACGTGAATGGCGATGTCCGGGAAATGCTGTCGCAGGATACTCACCAGCCGCACGGCAGGCACGACCTTGTCCAG
>JABDRC010000169.1 GCA_013041945.1 Halobacteria archaeon | reverse complement strand
AGCCGAATTGCCTGCCCTTGCTGGTGCAGTTGTGCGACCGCGGCTACCGTGTGTCGCTGGAGACGAGCGGTGCACTGGACGTGTCCGATGTCGATCAGCGTGTGGTGAAGGTGATGGACCTGAAGACCCCCGGTTCCGGCGAGGCGGAACGCAACTACTATGAAAACATCCCGCTGCTGTTGCCGCATGACCAGGTCAAGTTCGTCGTGTGTGACCGCGCAGACTATGACTGGGCGGTGGCGATGTTGAAGACACATAATCTCGCTTCCCGCTGCGGCGTGTTGTTCTCGCCGAGCTTCGGCCAGCAGGACGCCGCGGAACTGGCCGGCTGGATACTCGAAGATCGCCTGCCGGTGCGCCTGCAGCTGCAATTGCACAAGCTGCTGTGGGGCAACGAACCGGGTCGCTAACCATTTCGACCATGCCTTGCAGGAGCGGACGCTGTCCGCGAACTATTCAAATATTGTATCGCGCTTGCCAAGCGCTCCTACCCAATTGAGACACCTGTAGGAGCGGACGCTGTCCGCGATATTTTTCAATTATGAATCGCGCCTGCAAGCCTGTCCCCGCGGAGGCGGGGAGCGCTGCTGCCCGCTTGTCATTCCCGCCCCCGCCTCCGCGGGGACAGGCTCCGGCGGGAATCCAGCCCAAATTCGTGCACAATAGGCACAGAATAATCTCTGTATCGAACGAACAACAGGTACCCATGCATTGAAAAAAGCCGTCATCCTTCTCTCCGGTGGCCTCGACTCCATCACCGCCCTCGCCATTGCGCAGGAGCAGGGCTTTGACTGTTATACCCTGAGCCTGGACTACGGTCAGCGGCACGCGGCCGAACTGCAGGCGGCCAGGAACCTGGCGGCGACGACCGGCGTTAGCGGGCACAAGGTGATCCCGCTGGCGCTGGATGCCATCGGCGGGTCGGCGCTGACCGATACCCGCATCGATGTGCCGGACACACCGGGCGAGGGCATCCCGGTAACCTATGTACCGGCACGCAATACGGTGTTCCTGGCGCTTGCCCTGGGC
The DNA here is from genome assembly GCA_013041945.1 of Halobacteria archaeon. GTDB lineage: Bacteria > Pseudomonadota > Gammaproteobacteria > UBA9214 > UBA9214 > UBA9214. The sequence goes on along the minus strand of JABDRC010000169.1, from coordinate 1,559 downwards.
TGGGCCGAAGTGCTGGGCGCCCGGGATATCTTCATCGGTGTGAATGCCGTGGACTATTCAGGTTATCCCGATTGCAGGCCGGCGTTTATCGAGGCCTTCACGCAGCTGGCAAATGTGGCGACGAAGGCGGGCGTCGAGGGTGGGCAGTTTTCCATCCATGCGCCGCTGATCAAGATGAGCAAGGCCGATATCATCCGCGAGGGTGTGCGTCTGGGTGTCGACTACGCCGGCACCGTGTCCTGCTACGCGGCCGATGATGAAGGACGCGCCTGTGGCCGGTGTGATGCCTGTCGCCTGCGTGCGGCGGGATTCAGGGATGCGGGCGTCGAGGATCCCACGCGCTATGCCCGTTGAGGAGCAGTTGCCGAGGGATTAAATATGAGCAGTAGCAAGCCGGTCTGGCCGATCTGTACCTGCTGCCGAACGCCCTGCGCCGCCTGGACAAGGTTTAGACGCCAATCAAGGGCTTACAGGCCCTAGGGCTTGCCATTTCGGGTTTTCCGGGTATCATGCTTGCGTCCTGTTCAGGACGCACATGCGTTGGAATTCCAGCTTGCGCGGGTCGTTAGCTCAGTTGGTAGAGCACCGGACTTTTAATCCGATGGTCGAAGGTTCGAATCCTTCACGACCCACCATTAAACAAATGGTTACCTCTGATTTCCATTCCAGTAAAAATAGATTGGAATAAAGGGGGACAGACCACGTTTTTCAGTCTGTTTTAACCTGTGTGTGGCGAATTCCTGTCTATCGGGTTTTACCCCGACATCATGGACATATTCATTTGGGCTGAATGTAGTAATTCGCTTGTGTTCATTTCTGAATATTCCGACTGACATCCATTCGCTTATGTAGAATCCGAATAATCAGAATGTGATCGTTCTGCCGGGTATAAAAGATCACGTGGCTCGCATGAGGAAAACGCCGGTAACCGGAACGGATTTCTTCGGCGCTATTTCCCATTTCCGGGTTGTCTGCCAGCAGTGCCAGGCAATGGGTCAAGTCGTGGTAATAGGCCTCGGTTTGCAGCAGGCCAAAATCTAGAATGGATTGATCTAAGAGTTGCTCGATATCGTGGGCGGCGGCTTCTGAAAGTTTATACATCAACCCGGTGCCGTTTTTTGACGTCCTCCCAAATATCCGCAACCGTGCGTTCGGAAACACCGCTGGTTTCACCGGCAATAAGGGCCTTGATCAAGGTCTCGCGCTTGTCCTGATATTCCTGGTCGCGACGGATGAGATCCCGGACATAGTCGCTGGCGTTGCTGTACTGACCGGTCTTGGTCTGCTCTTCCACCCAGGCCTTCATCAGATCAGGCAGGGATACATTCATAGTTGCCATTGCAGGTACCTCCTGCCGAAAGGATGGCATATATTGGCAAAGATTGTCAATATCCAGCTGCGTCCTTGAAGGTTGTTTCGTCCCGGGTGTGCATGGCGAATTGACAAGTTTGCCGCCGAATTGAAAGGCAGAAATCCATGTGAGGAGTTTTGCGGGAGCTGGCTAACACTGAGCCTTCGTAAAACTACCGGTTCCGGCTTCTTGCCCCCACGACTGCACA
>JABDRC010000343.1 GCA_013041945.1 Halobacteria archaeon | reverse complement strand
ACTGAGCCCCCCCGCTGCCACGGCAGTCAGAGAAAGCCCTAAAGACCGGCGCCAGCCGGGCCGATGTTCCTGTGTACTGATTGTAATGGAGACCTCTGCAGGACCTTATCGTGCCCTTCGAAGTACTCATCTTTCTTACCCAGATCATGTCATGCGTTTGCGTGCTTGCCCTGCTTTGGCTGGCGGCGCGCGCCTTCAGGAAAAACCTGGCGTGGGGTTTCGGCGTCCTGCTGCTGTCGCCGATTGGTGCTGCCGCCTTTGGCATCCGCCACTGGCACCACGAAAAACTGCCCTTTCTGGGCTATGTCACGACATTCGCCGTCACGGCCGGCCTGCTGCTGTCCATGTTCAGTGCCTGGGGTGGCTGGGAACTGGTCGATGCCACCCGCAATGCAAAGCTGGCCCTGCATAACCAGACACTGACCCGCAGCGATGCCGACGCATTCAGAAAAGCGAGCGTGTCATTCGCGAAAAAGTCCGGCATTCCGTACCAGGACGAGGGCCTGCTGAAACGCATGCAACGTGAATTTGACCGCAAGGCTGAACATGCGCAGATCGACGCCCATGTACAGGCCATGGAGGAACAGGAAGCACTGCAGGCACTGGAAGAAGAGAAGGAATATACGCTTGAGGATCTCTACCGGAGGACACCGAAAAAGAAAGAGCGTTACCGCCTTAACTATATAAATATCAGGGTTGCCGATGCACACAAATATATTGGTGCAACGGTCAAGGTGACGCGCAGGAATGTCCTGGAGAAAGAGTACCGCCTTACCGGTTCATCGGGCGACTCGCTGAAGTTTGCGCAGAAGAACCGCAACGGCTCCTTCTCCTTTGCCTACCACAAGCGGGACATCGAGAAAATACGCGTGCTGATCAAGGAACCCTACTGACACGTCGCACCACCCTGCCTGACACCCAGCGGGCCTTCCGCAGCGCCCGAATTCACAATCAAACCTTTTTTTCGCACGCCTCGCTCACCAGCTGCCGGTTGTGCATGCTGGCACCGGACACACTGATTATTCACGTCTTCAGGCTGCCGCCTGTCCGGTAGCTGCACGGAACCGGCGCCACTACAGTCACCATACAGTCCGGGCTGTGGCTGCCACCGGGCTGGCTGCTCCCGCACTCCGGCACAGGAAACAATCGTTAACCGTGCTTCGTCATGCAAACACAGGCGCATGGATGCCCGGGCTCTGCCGCAGGCAGCATGAATTGACTATAATAAACTGACCATGATGACAGGAGCATGACATGATGCTACGAATCACAGCCCTGCTGACAGTCCTCGTAATGCTGGCTGGCTGCTCAACCTCGCCCACGGGGCGCTCGCAACTGGTGCTGATGCCGGACAGCCAGATGAACCAGATGGGGCTGCAGGCGTTTACCACCCTCAAAAAGAAAACGCCGGTTGATAGTAGTCGCACGTCCAATAACTATGTTCAATGTGTCGCAAACGCAATCACGCGCGAAGTCGGCGGCAACTGGGAGGTCGCGGTCTTCAAGGACGACTCGGCCAATGCATTCGCACTGCCGGGCAACAAGATCGGCGTGCACACCGGAATGCTGCAGGTCGCGAAAAACCAGCATCAGCTTGCGGCTGTTATCGGGCATGAAGTTGCGCACGTACTCTCCCGCCACTCGAATGAACGCGTTTCGCAGAAATTCGCCGTCGAGCAGGGGCTGAGCCTTGTCAATGCCGTGGCAAGCCCGCAATCCGGTACCGGTCAGGCTGTGATGGGCATGCTGGGCGTGGGAGCACAGTTCGGCATCCTCATGCCGTTTTCCCGCGTGCAGGAGAGCGAGGCCGACACGTATGGCCTGAAACTGATGGCACGCGCCGGATTCGATCCACGCGAGAGCGTCAATCTCTGGATCAATATGGGCAAGACCAACAAGGGACAACCGCCGGAATTCCTGTCCACGCACCCGTCTCACAGCACGCGTATCAGTGACCTCAGGCGAAACATGGATGCAAACATGCGCATCTATCAACAGGCACAGAACGCAGGCAAGCGCCCCGCCTGCAGGTAAATTCAAGCCGGTCCATTCCTGTCCGATACATCGGGGACGGTACGAACAGTACTGATCCGTCCGCAGCCGCCGGCTCATATGCCGCCTTTTCAGCAGAATCACGGCGCCGAAACATCACCAGCACAGGAAAACCACCATGTCATCGATTAATCCAGCGGAGCACACTGAAAGGCTCACCTTCAGCGGCAAGGGGGGCGAATATTTCCGTATATGGATCGTCAACCTCGCGCTGAGTATCCTGACACTTGGTATATATTCTGCCTGGGCCAAGGTCAGACGGCTCAAGTACTTCTATCAGAACACCCGGCTTGCCGACAGCAGCTTCGATTTCCATGGCGATCCCGTCGCCATTCTGAAAGGCCGGGTCATCGCAGTCATCCTGCTACTGGCCTACAATTTCTCCGGGATGATTTCGCCCCGGGCTGCACTGGTGACCTTTGCGCTGCTGGTGCTCGTATTTCCCTGGCTAATCGTGCGCTCGCTGCGCTTCAAGCTGCATAACAGCAGTTATCGAGGCCTGCGTTTTTCGTTCCGCGGCACCAACCGCAACGGTTATGTGACTTTTCTTCTGTTCCCGTTACTGGCCCTGGTCACCCTCTACCTGCTGACACCCCTGGCCCACCAGCGCATCAAGCGATTCCAGCACAGCAACAGCTGGTACGGAAGCAGTCAGTTTGCCTTTAACGCAGGCAGTGGTGCATTCTTCGCCATTTATGGAAAAATGCTCCTGATGGCAATACTCCTTATCGCCCTTGCAGCGGGAGGCGCCGCCCTGATGCAACCGGCCGTATTTACAATGACAGGTGCCGGGCAAAGCGAGGAAGCCATGGCACAACTGGTGTCGTCCATGCTCGGCTTCATGCTCGTCGTCTACCTGCTGCTGTTCGTGCTGCTGGGCCCGTGGTTTGCTGCGCGCATGCAGAATCTCGTATGGAACAACACCACGCTTGAACGGCACTCCTTCGCCAGTAATGTACAAGCGCGCGGACTGCTGTGGATCTACCTTTCCAATTTCATCGGCATCCTGCTGACTCTGGGGCTGTACAAGCCGTTTGCGGATATCCGGGTAGCGCGCTATCGCCTGGAGCACATGGCATTTGTGCCGGTTGGCGACATGGATGCATTCATGGCCGACCAGCAACAGTCACCCACTGCCACCGGCGAGGAAGCGGCCGACCTCTTCGATTTCGACATCTCTTTCTAGGTGGACGAGGTCCGGGCCAGTTATTTCGACGGACTGACTGCGCGCTCACAGCCTGTCAGTCTGTCGTTACACGGCAAGCAGCTGACGGTCAGCGGTGATTTCCTGACCCGCCATGAAGCACTTTCTTCCCTGGAGATTTCCGAGCCCATGGGAGACGCACCGCGCATCGTCCGGTTTACCGACGGTGCGCATTGCGAGGTAATTGATCAGACTGCATTTGCCCGGCTCCTGCGCGATGCCGGTATCAGCGACGGCCTGGTGGTGCGCATGCAGGCGCGCTGGCAGTGGGCAGTGATCGCTGTCCTGCTGACCGTCATCACCGCAGCCGCGGGTTACCGCTGGGGTCTGCCGGCCGCAGCCGACTGGATTGCCGGACGCCTGCCGGACAGCCTGCTGGCGGGCATGGGCGAGACAACGCTGGAAATACTCGACGAACACGTCTTCGGGCCCAGCCAGCTCTCCCCGAAACGGCAGGAAGGAATCGTACGGGCATTCGCCCGACTTCGGGTGCCGACGGGCAGCCTGCCTGCCTACAGTATCGAATTCCGCGACGGCGGCCGGATCGGCGCCAATGCATTTGCCCTGCCCGACGGCACCATCATCGTTACCGACCAGCTGACGGAAATTGCCGGGGACGATGAGGAAATACTCGCTGTGCTGGCCCACGAGGCCGGGCACCTCGAGGGCGGTCACAGCCTGCGCAGGCTGATACAGGGTTCAATTGGCGGGTTCGTCGTGGGCTGGTACCTGGGCGATGTCAGCAGCGTCGCGGCCGGCCTGCCGAGTGCGATTCTGCAGGCGCGTTATTCGCGTGAATTCGAGCGCGAGGCAGACCGTTTCGCCATGCAGATGCTGGAACTGAATGATATCCCGCCGGTGGCACTTGCGCGGATCCTGCAACGCATGCAGGCGGACATGCAGTGTGCAATTTCGGGTGACACTCCCGGAAATCCGTTTGGCGACTATCTGGGCAGCCATCCAGCCACGAGCGAACGCATCAGCACCCTGGCGGGAAACAAGGCACTGGTTGCCGAAATCGTGGACAGCGCATGCAAAACCCCGCTGGATGATGCCGGGATCGAAGAAATGATGCCAGGCAGCTGGGTCATTTCACCAGACGATCCCGACCATGAATACGGGGGTGTGATCGGTGAATACAGGGCCGACGGGACGAAGCAGACGGTATTTTACGAAACGAACAAATGCGAGAACAGGGTGGCCACCACGCAATCCAGATGGTGGGTCGAGAACGGCTACCTGTACACACAGCTGGAAACGAGTGATCGTCCCGATGTTTTCGACGAGGGCGAGTTGTTTAAAGATCGTGTTGTTTCTATAAACAGCAGGCAGGCCGTACTGTTCAGCGAGGATGGCTACCGGCTCTACAGGACGAGAAGTAATCGCTGCCTGAACGAATGACAGAATAATTCCCGTCGCATTTGCATACCCCCTCCACCAACAGGGCTGTCTCAAACAACCGGGTTGCGCAGTTCACCCACCCCGGTGACTTCAACCACCATCTCGTCACCGGCATGCAGGTATTTCGGGGGGGAAAATCCCATGCCGACACCAGCCGGTGTACCGGTTGCGATGATGTCGCCCGGCAGCAGTGTCATGCCGGCTGACAGCACTTCAATAATCGTCGGCACGTCAAAGATCAACTGGTCAAACGTTGCAGACTGCCGCAATTCGCCGTTCACCGTGCAGCGTATCTCGATGTCTGCCGGCGCCGGCATCGCACTGCGATGCACCACTACCGGCCCCATGGGTGCGAAACCGTCCAGACTTTTGGCCCTGAACCATTGCAGGTGGTCTTTCTGCAGATCGCGCGCGGAGATGTCG
>JABDRC010000167.1 GCA_013041945.1 Halobacteria archaeon | reverse complement strand
CGGCGGCCACGGCACCGTGACCGGGAAAATGCTTGCCGGTGGCTGCCATGCCGGCCTCGTGCATGCCGGACTGGTAGGCGGCCGCCAGTTCGGCCACGACTTCCGGTCGCCGGTGCAACGCGCGGTTGCCGATGATGGTCGAAACGCCATAATCGAGGTCGAGCACCGGTGCGAAACTGATATCGATACCGACTGCCCGCAGTTCCGTTGCCATCAGCCAGCCGGTGACGCGCGCCAGGTGTTTCGCGCGCGTCTTGTCTGTCTCGTAGATACCGCCCAGGCAGCCGGCCGGCGGCAAGTGGGTAAAACCCTCCCGAAAGCGCTGTACGCGACCACCCTCCTGGTCGACGGCCACCAGCAGGTGCGGGTCACGCAGGGCGTGAATGGTGTCGACCAGCGCCTGCAGCTGGCGGGGACTTTCATGGTTGCGCGTAAACAGGATGACGCCGCCAACGGCCGGGTGGGCGAGCAGTTCCCGGTCTTCCGCACACAGCTCGCAACCGTCGATGTCGAGCATCAGGGGTCCCAGGGTCATGATTCTCCTCCCGTGTCATTGATCAGCCGCGTGTCCAGCCGGTCGCGCAGCCTGTCACCCAGCCGGTTGACGGCCAGCACCACGAGCATGATCGCAATGCCGGGCGCGAGTACCATGTGCGGCGCCACCAGCATGTAACGCGTGCCGTCGCGAATCATCGCACCCCACGAGGCAGACGGTGGCTGCACGCCCAGGCCGAGGAAGGACAGGCCGGCCTCGGCGATGACGACGGCGGCAATGCCGAAGGTGGCCTCCACGATGAGCGGTGCCGCCATCAGCGGCAACAGGTGGCGCCGGATAATATGTCCGCGGCGGCTGCCCAGTGCCTCGGCGGCCTGCACATGTTCGCGGTGCGTCAGCGACAGTACCTGGGCCCGTGACAGGCGTGCGTAACCGACCCAGCCGACCACCGTCAAGGCGATGATCACGTTATCGATGCCGGGCCCCAGCAGCCCGGCCAGCGCAATGGCCAGCAGGATGCCGGGAAAGGCCAGGAAGATATCGACCACGAGCACCGCGATCCGGTCCCACCAGCCGCCGCGGTAGGCGGTCAGTGTGCCAAACAGCGTGCCGGCGAGCAGGGACAGGCCAACCACCCAGACGGCCACCATGAACGAGGTCTGCGCACCCGTGATCAGGCGCGCTGCAATGTCCCGCCCCAGGTCATCATAGCCCAGCAGTGCACCGGCTGCCGGCGGATCGAGGATGTGCTCCAGTGCAATCCGGTCCGGTGCAAGCGGGAGATGCTGCGCCAGCAGCGCCATCAGTGCCCACACGAGGAGCACCAGCGCGGGCAGGCGCATCATGCATGCACTCCCAGCCGTATGCGCGGATCGATCCAGGCATAGGCCAGGTCGGTCAGCAGATTGACCATGACATACGTCACGCTGATCAGCAGTATGCAGCCCTGGACCACCGGGTAATCGCGACTCTGGATCGACTCGATGGTCAACAGACCGATTCCCGGCCAGGAAAATACGGTTTCCGTGATGACGGCACCGGCGAGCAGCGCGCCGAGTTGCAGCCCGACCAGGGTAATCACGGGCAGGAGCGCGTTGCGCAGGGCATGATGCAGGATCACGCGCAGGGGTGGCAGACCCTTGGCGCGCGCGGTCCGCAGATAGTCCTCGTGAAGGATTTCGAGCATGCTGCTGCGAACCATTCGCGACAGTACCGCGGCAAGCCCGGTGCCGAGGGTAAGCGCCGGTAACACGACCGAGGCAGCACCACCCTGCCCGCTCACAGGCAGCCAGCCAAGCCACAGCGAGAACACCATGATCAGCAATGGTCCCAGCCAGAAATTGGGAATGGAAACGCCCAGCAGCGAGAAGCCCATCGCACCACTGTCCCAGAGCGTGTTGTGCCGGACTGCGGCCAGGATGCCAAGTGGCAGCGCAAGCAGCACGGTCAGTATCAGGGTGACGCCGGCCAGCAGGCCGGTTGCCGGTATGCGTGCCTGCAGGAGTGCAGCGACCGGCTGCCGGTAGTGAATGGAGGTACCGAGATCCAGCGCCAGCAGGTTGCCGAGGTAACTGAAGTATTGCACCTGGAGCGGCCGGTCGAGGCCAAGCGCGGTACGCAGTGCCTCGCGATCAGCTGCCGAGGCGCTTTCCCCCAGCATGATTTCGACCGGGTCGCCGGGCACCAGGTGAATCAGCAGGAACACGATACTGACCACCCCCAGTACCACGAGGCATGCGCCGGACAGTCTCTGCAGGAAGTAGGACAGCATCGCGCGGCATTATATATATAAAAAAAGGCCCGGTGCGAACACCGGGCCCTGGAAAGCGGAAAACCGTTGGTTGACGGTTAACCCTTGACGTTGTCACCGATCCTGATGCCGAGCTTCTCGAGCGTCTGGATGGTCAACCCGCCGGTTGGCAGGTTATGTTTACGCTGGTAGGCATCAGCAGCGTTCATGGTGTCGCGACCAAGCACGCCATCAATGGGACCCGGATCGAAACCGGCCTTTTTCAGGCCATTCTGGATCTGCAGCACCAGGTCACGCGTGGTGTTGGTTTCGCACAGCACCGGACGCCACTCCTGACGTGCGGCGGAGACCTTTGTATGCTTGGGCACGATCTTGTGCTTGGCCGGTATGGGGATACGTTTCTCGGTAGCCTTCGACACCAGCTTGTGCATGCGGATGTTCTTGTAGGTAGCCGGCACAGCGACCTTCTTGATCGTGGCTGCCTGGTCGATGACCCGCTTGGTGATGGTCTTGTACTTGGCAGGCACGGCCGAGAGACAGTAGGTCCTGCCGGAAGCCTTGCCCTCGCCCGCGGTACCGGCCGGGTTCCAGCTGACCATGGCATCCGACACCTTCATACGACGGGTGACAGTCTGGTACTCGGCCTCGATGGGTGAGCGTTTTTCTGCAGAAGGCTTGACCAGCTTCTGGACCTTGACGGTCTTGTACTCTGCCGGGATCTCGACCTGCTTGATCGAGGCGGCCTTCTTCAATACCCGTTTCTTGAGGGTCGTGTATTTTGCCGGCACTTCAACCAGGCACATGATCTCACCGGTCGCATGGTCAACCTGCTCGTTCAGTCCCCGGCCCTTCTTCCAGGTCGTATAGGCCGGTGATGCGAGCACCTTCTCCTCCACGATATCGTACTCCGCCGGTACCTCGATCATCTTGAACGAGGCCTCCTTGACCAGCACCTTTTCCTCAACCCACTCAAATTCCGGCTTGGTCGTCTCGATCTTTTCGGAGGCAGCCGTCTTCAGCAGTTTCTCTTCCTTGGTTTCGAAGCGGGCCGGCCGGTAAAACTCGTTGAAGCACTGTCCGGCCTCTGCCTTGGACGGCAGACCCAGCGCCAGCGCCACGGTCAGATCACGATCGCCGACTGCCTTGGCCTTGTCGCCGGGACCCTGTCGCCAGATCGTTTGTGCCGGTGAAATCTCAATTTTCTCTTCGACTGTTTTGTAAGTCGCCGGTATCACGACCAGCTTCTCTGATTCCTGCTGGACCGGAACACGCACTTCGGTCCATTCATACTTGGCAGGAATGATCTCGATCTTCTCGCTTGCCTCGGCAACCAGGACCTTTTCGTCAATGGTCTTGTACTGGGCCGGCGCCATCACCTTGGCATAGCACTCACCGGCGCGTGCATTGGCAGGCAGCAGGCCGGCGTCAAGCATCTCGCCCTCGCCTTCTGCGTGAACACCACTCCACAAGGCCCCCGCCGCAACCATTACCGCTGCGCTGCGAATCACATTTGTTCGTTTGCGTACTTCCATTCTATGGATACCTCCGATTGTTCTGGTGTGACTGGTAGTAAAGCGGACTTACTGACTCTCCCAGTAGCAATCAGGGTCCGAACACGTGGCAGACTATACTGACAGAAAGACGTCGAGTCTAAGCCTATAACAATAATTCACAGACCGGTCGCGCCCAAGCGGGACAAGGAAGTGTTGCCATTTAGCGACAATTACAATGCCAGAATCGGCCAATCGGGTGCAACGAGCGGGTTAAAACCAGTTTTCATCGCCTGAACCGGATGAAACAGGGGCATTGGGAACTGTCGAGACATCAATGACATGTCCGGCGATAACCGGGTGCCGGCTGATCGCCCGTCAGTCCGTTATCCCGGATTCAGCGCGGGGCAGTGCTGGGGGGATTACGGTGCAGCGACGACCAGCAATACCGCACCCTGGACGCGTTCTGCCAGGTCGGCCAGCCCTGCCGGCGTGACCGGTAGCGGATGGGTCGAGGCAGCAGGGCGCGGGAGCGACTGCAGCGCGGTGTGGATCTTTTCCGACTTGACGGCATAACTCAGACCGGCTTGGGGCTGTGATGAGCCGGAATGATCGCCCAGCATGGCAGCCATGATACCGACCACTTCCCCGTTCATATTGAGCAGCGGTCCGCCGCTGTTGCCGGGTTGTATTTGTACCGATGTCTGGTAAGTGGCCGGGTCATCGCGATAACCGTTGACGGCGCTGATGATGCCTGTAGACAGTTTGGGCGTACGGCCAAGGATATCGACACGCGGAAAACCCAGCGTAAAGACGTCGCTGCCGGCACGCGTATGCCCGCGGGCAAGCGGCAAGGCCGGTGGTAACGGATCCGTCGACTCGATTTGCAGTAACGCAATATCGTTGCGCATATCACGCAGGACGACATTCGCCTGGTAGTGCTTACCGGCAGTATCGTACAGTTCGACCACGGGCACGTTAGTCACCACATGTTCGCTGGTCACGACATAGCCGCCAGCAACGGACCAGCCGGTACCGGTCGATGCACCGTCCAGATTATTGAGAAAATCATCCCGGTCCGATTCCGTGGATTCGATGGCAGCCGGGATGTGCATGCCGGTTTCGAGCAAGGCACGTGCCGCCTGCAGACCCTGCGCAGCGGCCCGTTCCAGCCAGCTGTTCGCGAGATGTGCGTCCTGTTCGACACCCTGACCGTCGCGGTACATCAGCCCCAGGTTGAACTGGGCAGCCGCGAGACCGTTTTCCGCGGATTGCCGGTACC
>JABDRC010000165.1 GCA_013041945.1 Halobacteria archaeon | reverse complement strand
CCTATTGACGATCTCCGCGAGCAGCTCAACGCGGAACAGCGCATGACGCTGGGCGAGCTCGAATTGCTCGGCTGGACGCTGAAATTCGTGCGCCGGCCGCTGTTCCAGGACCCGGTGCCGGTGGTCGTCAGCGATGACAAGGAAGAAATCGGCCTGCTCGACGCGGACGGCAAGATCGTCATCGACAAGACCGATAATTATCGCGAGCAAAGAGGTGATGCGGACATGGGCGCCGCCGTGGAAGTCGTGGACATCACCGTCGAGGAGGTGGAACTGGCCACCGAACCGGACTGGATGGAGAAGCGCACGGGCGAGTCTCCCGTACCGGACAATCTCGAGGACTTCCTGAACCAGGCGCAGATCAATGCGCTGCGCCAGATCGAGAATTTCGGCTGGGAACTGAAGTTCGTGCGCCGGCCGCTGTTCCAGGAGCCAATCGCCGTGATCATCAATACGGACGGTGACCGGGTCGGCACCCTGGAGGCTGATGGCCGCATCGACCTGCAGCAGAATTTCGAGCTGCGCCAGGGCACCATGAATCCAGACGACGATAACACGACCCGACCTGCCGAGAAAAAGAAACAGACCAACTGATCGCAGGGTGCGTATTACGCGCTGAAAACGGTACGCCGCAGGAGCGGACGACGTCCGCGAACAAATCAATCCTCTCTATTCGCGGACATCGTCCGCTCCTACTGTTCTATTTTTCAATAACGATTCGATCAGGGTGGTGACATCGGGGTGATTGAATTCCCGACCGCCGATCGCCCGGTAGATAATTCGCCCTTGCGGGTCGATGATGAACGAAGTCGGCAGGCCGCGCACACCGTAACGTTCCGAGACCTCGCTTTTCGGATCGAACAGGATCGGAAACGAGGGGAACACGTCCAGCTCCCCCATGTAGGAAAACACGTGGTCCGGGCTCTCCCACTGGTTCACGGCCAGCACGCGGAACGACTTCTCCCGGTACTGCTGGTAGAGCGACTCCAGCGAAGGCATTTCCTTGCGACATGGCGGGCACCAGGTTGCCCAGAAATTCACCAGCACGTAGTTGCCGCGCAGGTCACTCAGCGTATGGGCGGTCTCATCCATATCGCTCAGGGTGAAATCCGGTGCCTCGACCGGGTCCACCGCGGTCAACGTGGTACTCAGCCCGGGGACCTCCTCCGCGGCCAGGTACGGCATGGCCAGCCAGCCCAGGTAGAGCAGCAGCGCGCTAGTTATCGAGTGTGGCAGGCGCACAGGCCATGTCCCTGATGATGCGTTCATGTGTCCGGTCTCCCTGCTGCCAGCTGTAATGCAAGTCAAACTGCGTTCCGGGCGGCAGCTTGACCGTGGTAAATCCCTGCCCCCAGTCGCCCACCGCATAGGTCTGCGCCTCGTACAGGAGTGTCCAGCGAAACGCGATCCCCTGCTCGCGCCATTCCTCCACCCAGGCGGATTTGGGCCGCGCATAGTGCTCGACGCCGTCCGCGGTGACATAGCGCCAGGTGCGCATATCATAGGACAGCGGCTCGTCCGCCTGGTTGCGAATGATCGTACCGAAGACGCAGTATGCGCTGACCGCCTCGATCACCTCCGCCGGCAGACCCTTGGCGCCGAATACGGCGCGCACGAAATCCGGCAACAGCGGCACCAGTTCGAGACTGAAGACCTGGTCCCGCGTCTTCCAGGACTGCAGACCACTTTCCGGGTTGACGGTGACCTCGACATTATTACGGCCGCAGGCAGGCAGCAACATAAGCATGATGAGGCTTGTCAGCAGGTAGCGCATGGACAAATTGTCATGCAATTCCATCACGCCTGCAAGCCTGTCCCCGCATAGGCGGGGACAGGCTTGCAGACGCGATCAACATGAAGAAAAAAACTTCTCCCCTCCCGGGGAGATTGGGGATTGGGAGGAGAGAAGGACGAGCAATCAGTAGGAGGCAACCGCCGGGCTGCGCGTCCACGAACCGTCCGGCTGCAGGCAGGCGGTGCCGTAGGCATCGACTGCGCGACCACCGACGATGACTGTCGTCTGGTATTCGCGCTCCTGCAGGCAGGTGGCATTGCCGCTGCCCTGGTAGGAATTAGGCTGGTAGTAGCTGTCGTACTCGTCGACATCGTTATCCTGGCTCTCATTCAGCGCATAGCCGAGGATCCCGCCGACCACCAGGCCGATCAGCAGCTTTTCATCATCGTCATCGTCGTCATAGTAGTACCCGCCGTAACCGCCATGACCGTAGTTGTGGCGGCCGTAATGCTTGCCGTAGTTCTTGTAGTGGTGCTTGTTATGCCCTTTGTAATGACGTTTGTAGTGGCGCTTGGCATGATGCCTCTTGTGCCCCTTGAAATGATGATCGTTGTCGCGCTTGTAGTGACGCTTCGCATGACGCTTTTGATGCTTGTCATGACGTTTGTGCTGCCGGCGATCACGCTTGTGCTGCCGGGACTTGTGACCATCGTGCTGGCTATGGCCCTGACGGTGGCCGCGATTATCGCGATCCGCCAGCGCGGTCCCCGGCATACCCAGGGTGAAGCCCAGAACGGCTACAATCAATGCACTGGTAATGGTTTTCGCGTTCATAAGATACTCCTTTTGCTCGATTTTTGTGCCTCGATGACAGTTAACGGGACACCCCCCAAAAGGGTGACAACCCGGTGCGATTATTTTTGATTATGGGAGTCGCACGGCAGTCTTGAGACATTGGATACAGCAGTTGGAGCGGCCCCGGATTTGAACAGGTTGTTCACACCGGCAAGCCTTCAGGTCGGCTGCCGGTGTCGGTATCGGCCGGTGTGCGGTTACTTACTCAGGCCACCTGCACGGGGATGGCGTTGCGCGTGTCCTTGATCCGGTTGTTGCTGTCGAGATAAACCAGCGTCGGCTTGTAAACAACGGCCTCCTGTTGTGACAGGATGGCGTAGGTACAGATGATGATGCGATCGCCCGGGCTGGCCTTGTGAGCAGCCGCGCCGTTTACGGAAATGATGCCGCTGTGATCCTCGGCGCGTATCGCGTAGGTCGTGAAACGCTCGCCATTGGCCAGGTTGTAGATCTGGATCTGTTCGTATTCCTGGATGTTTGCGGCGGCCAGCAGCATGCCGTCGATTGCACACGACCCTTCATAGTCGAGCTCCGAGTGCGTGACATTGGCGTGGTGTAGCTTGGATTTGAGCAAGGTGATCTGCATGAGTTCCGGCAGTTTCCTCAAGCTGTTGCGAACGCAGGGAATTATGCTTTCTCTACCGCCGAACTGCAAGGTTTCTGTGTAGTATTTGTGTGAAATAATGTCTCTAAGATATTGATATTTCGATATTGTCAATCAAGCGGGTTGTACCCAGACGGGCCGCGGCCAATGCCCGCAGCACCCGCTCACCGGGGGCCGGCACAGCCAGGTCGGCCGCTCGCCGGATGCTGACATAATCCGCGACGAAGCCGGCCTCCTCCAGCTGCTGTCGCGCCGCCGCCGCCACGCCGGTGTAGTCGGCCTCGCCCGACTCGACCAGCATTTTCACGTCGAGCAGGGTCTGGTACAACTGCGCGGCGACGGCCCGCTCGTTCGCGCCGAGATAACTGTTGCGTGAGCTCATGGCCAGGCCGTCCGCCTCGCGTACGGTCGCCACTGCCTCGATATCCACCGGCATGCACAGGTCGGCGACCATTTGCCGTATGAGCAACAGTTGCTGGTAATCCTTTTCGCCAAACACGGCGATGTCCGGCTGCACCAGGCCGAACAGCTTCGCGACGACCGTGCTGACACCGTCGAAATGCGTCGGGCGGTGCTCGCCCTCCAGGATAGCGTTGAGTCCCGGCACTACCACAGTGGCCGTGTGTTCCGACCCGCCCGGGTAGATGTCTTCCACACCGGGCAGGAACAGGACATCGGTATCCAGGTCGTCTAGCAGCTCCCGGTCCGCCTCGAGGGTCGATGGATAGCTGGCATAATCCTCACCGTCGCCGAACTGTAGCGGGTTGACGAAGATACTTGCGACCACGACCGGCGCGATCGACCTGGCATGCCGGACCAGCTGCGCATGACCGGCATGCAGGTTGCCCATGGTCGGCACAAAGGCGAGCCGGTCACCCCTGTTGTGCACGCGGTGCAGCCGCTGGCGCAGCGCTTCAGTGTTTCGGATGACGTCCATCGGACTCAGTAGACATGTTCCGGCGCTGGATAGCTACCGTCCTTCACCGCAGCGACATAGGCCCGGACCGCCGCGGGAATGCTGCCGGCCCCGGTCATAAAGTCCCTGACGAAGCGCGGCAGGCGACCCTGTGTTATCCCCAGCATGTCGTACAGCACCAGTACCTGGCCATCGCAGTCCGCGCCGGCGCCGATACCAATGGTGGGTATCTCCAGTTCCCCGGTGATCTCCGCACCCAGCACGGCGGGTATGCATTCCATCACCAGCAGGCCGGCGCCGGCTGCCTGCAATGCCTGTGCATCGGCCAGGATGGCTCGCGCGGCCTCCGCGCCGTGCCCCTGCACCTTGTAGCCACCCATTTCCTCGATGGATTGCGGCAACAGGCCGACATGGCCGCACACCGGGATACCGTGCCCGACCAGGTGCTCGATGATACCGGCCATGGCAACACCGCCTTCCAGCTTCACCATGTCCGCGCCGCCCTCATCCACCAGGCGTTGGGCATTGGCCAGTGCCTGTGCGTTATTCGTATAGCTGCGGTACGGCAGGTCGACCACCCGCCAGGCACGCCGGCCGACCCGAGCCACGTTCGCGGCATGGTGCACCATGTCATCCATGGTCACCTGCACGGTGCTCTCGTAGCCCATCAGCACCATGCCGAGCGAGTCGCCGATGATGAACATGTCGACGCCGGCCGCCTCCAGCACCTGTGTGAACGCGGCGTCGTATACCGTCAGGCAGGCGATCTTCTCGCCGCGGTGCTTCATGGCCTGCAGGCTGTCGAGCGTGACGGAATCGGGCAGTTTATCGTTCATGCGGTAGCGGTATATTCGTTGCCGGTCGAGCACGTGAAACCGCGAAGTTTAAATGTCGCCTGGCACCCGGGATGGCTTCATGGCGAGGAATGTAATAACGATGCAATCTGTTAGTTGCGGAGTTCATATCAGGAGATTGCCGCGCTTCGCTCGCAATGACAATGATTAATCAGACAACCGGGGGGCCTAGATCGCTTCCGACATCGGGTTGAAATACTGTACACCCTTGCGGGTCGAATGGATCTGCTCCAGCAGAGCATTGTAATCCGCATCGCTGTCGACCAGATTGATATGCGCCGCATTCACGATCAGCAGGGGCGCAGCATCATAGTAAAGGAACATGCGTGAATAGGCCTCGGACAGCCTCTGCAGGTAGGCGGTATCGATGCGCCGTTCATGGCGAATGCCCCGCCGTGCAATACGCTTGAGCAGGATGTCGACCGGTGCCTGCAGGTAAATCACCAGGTCCGGTGCCGGGGCGTCGACCGTGACATGGTTGTAGACCTGTTCGTACAGTTTCAGCTCTTCGGCATCGAGCGTCAGCTCGGCGAACAGCCGGTCTTTCTCGATCAGGAAATCCGCTATGCGCACCGGCTGAAACATGTCGGCCTGGCGCATGCTCTGCATCTGGCGCGCGCGCTGGAACAAAAAAAACAGCTGTGTCGGCAAGGCGCCCGTACGCGGGTCCTGGTAAAAGCGCTCAAGAAACGGATTCTCGTCCGCACCCTCCAGCAGCAGGTCTGATTCGAAGCTGTCTGCCAGCCGCCGTGCGAGACTGGTCTTGCCGACACCGATCGGGCCTTCGACTACGATGTAGCCCGGACGCTCCCTGCTCATTGACCGGTAATCACCTTCTTCAGTGAATGATTCTCGACCTGGTTGATCAGGGTGCTCAGCAAGCCATGCCCCTGGATGTTCATGTTGCCGGCAATTTCGGCCAGCGGAATGATAACGAAGTCACGCTCGTGCAGACCGGGATGCGGCACTTGCAGGTCTGCCTCGTCGATTTTCTTCTTGCCGTACAGCAGCAGGTCCAGGTCAAGTATGCGCGGTCCCCACTTGTCGCCCTCGCGCACGCGCCCCGCCTGTTCCTCGATCTTCACCAGCCGCGCGAACAGGTCCTGCGCGGACAGCAGGGTATCGATTCCCACCACCGCATTGATGTAATCGGGCTGGTCCTGCGGCCCCATGGGCTTGTTGCTGTACAGGCTGGAGCGCCCTGCCAGGATGGTATCCGGCAGCATCTCGAGTTCGTCGATGGCATCCTTGACCTGTGCAACCGGGTCTTCGAGGTTGCTGCCGATGCCTATATATGCCCTGACTGTCATACCTGATCATCCCCGGCGTTCGCCCTGCGTCGCGGCCGGCGGCGACGACGCTTGCGCGGACGCGTTTTGGTTATCTCCTGTTCACGCTTTTGCGGATGCTTGTCCTGGTACTCTGTCCACCAGTCACACAGTTCCTGTGATACCTCGCCGGCCGCTCCCCGCAACAGCAGAAAATCATAGGCGGCACGAAAACGCGGGTGGTCCAGCACCCGCTGACTGCGGCGCCCGCCCTTGCGCTCCAGCCGTAACTGTAACATCCAGATCTCGCGCATGGGCAGCGAGAAACGCCGCGGCGTCGCCATGACAGCGGCCTGCTCGGCGATGATCTGCGACCCTGCATGTTGCAGTGCCTGCGCCGGCGTCTGCCCTTCCGACTCCAGGCGCGCCGCGCGGTAGCGGACCGGCTCCCACAGGAATACCGCGAACAGGAACGCCGGTGTCACCGGCTTGCCGGCGGCGACCCGCTCGTCGGTGTTTGCCATACCGCGGTTGATCAGGGTCAGGGGAAATTCGTTTTCCTGGTGCGTCAGCGATTCATCGGTCAGCGGGAACAACTGCCGGAAGAGATCGTAGTGACGCAACATCTCGAAGTTGTCCAGCGCACTGCCGCTCATGAACAGCTTGAGCATCTCGTCGAACAGGCGCGCCGGCGGTATGTCGCCCAGCAGCGGGGCCAGCGTACTGATCGATTGCTCGGTCTCCGGCTCGATGCGGAATCCCAGCTTGGTGGCAAAGCGCACCGCACGCAGCATGCGCACCGGGTCCTCGCGGTAACGGGTCTCCGGATCGCCCAGCAGGCGCAGCACCCCGGCCTCGATATCCCGCATGCCGCCTGCGTAATCGATGATGGAGAAGTCGTCGATGTTGTAGTACAGCGCATTGACCGTGAAATCGCGCCGCAGGGCATCGTCCTCGATCGAGCCATACACATTGTCGCGGACGATGCGGCCGTCCTCGTCCACGTGATGCGCACCGTTGCTGTCGCCCGGCTCCTGCCGTCCCCGGAAGGTGGCGACCTCGATGATCTCCCGGCCGAACATGACATGCGCAAGCCTGAAGCGGCGGCCGATCAGGCGGCAGTTGCGGAACAACCGCCGCACATCCTCCGGGTGAGCATCGGTCGCGACGTCGAAGTCCTTGGGCTCGCGGCCCAGCAGCAGGTCGCGCACACTGCCGCCGACCAGGTGCCCCTGGTAGCCGGATTCTTTCAGGCGGTACAGCACCTTCAGCGCATTCTTGCTGATGTTGGCCCGGGAAACCGGGTGGTCCGACCGGGGGATGATTTCGGGTTCGCTGTGAATAGGGATGTGTCCTGCGGAAGTCACTGTTGTTCTTGTGGATAAAAAGAGTGGGCGTATAATACCATCCCTTTCCGGCCCGTGGGTTACGGGTTAGTCACGCTCCCTTCGTCTAGTGGTTAGGACACTGGCCTCTCACGCCGGTAACAGGGGTTCGAGTCCCCTAGGGAGCGCCAATCCACCGATCCTGTGCCAATGGTGCAAGAATCAAAGGTTCGGGTTATTTCCTGTATACACCATACCCGTGACAACAAAATCAATCGATTCCGGCCCCGTTGATACCTACCCGCCGGCCGGGATGCTGCGGCGCCTTGCCGCCATGTTTTATGACGCCCTGCTGCTGGTCGCGGTCCTGCTCATCGCCGTGGCACTGGCATTGCTGCTCAGCAGCGGCACCTTTACCTACCACAACCCCTTTTTCCGCACGCTGATGTTTCTGCTGTGCTTCCTGTTCTACACCTGGTTCTGGCTGCACGGCGGGCAGACACTGGGCATGAGCACCTGGCGCATGCGCGTGCAACGCCGGGACGGCGGCCCGATCACGCTGTGGCAGGCCGTGCTGCGCTTCATGCTGGCCATCCCCTGTCTGGCGCTCGGCGGCCTCGGCTTTTTCTGGATGCTGCTCGATCGCGACCGGCAGACGCTGTATGACCGGCTGTCGCACACGGTCATGATCATGTTGCCGAAGAAATAGCTAAAGCCGCTGCATGGCGCGCACGCCGTAGACCATGAACAGGCCGACCGGCAGCAGCATGGCAAGCAGTGGATGCAAACCGTATACCTGGCCCATCTGTGCACTCAGCTGTGTGAAGATATAGAAACTGAACCCGATCAGGATGCCGAAAAATATCCGCTGCCCGGCGCCGACCGAGCGCAGATTGCCGAACACGAACGGCACCGAGATGAACAGCATCACCAGCGCCGACAGCGGCGTCATGAAACGGCCCCAGAAGGCATAGCGGTATTCGTCGGCATCAAGCCCGTTTTCGTCAAGGTAGTCGACCAGCTGACCGATGTCCGCCGCCGACATGTTCTTCGGCTTGAGCCGGACGATACCCAGCAGGTCCGGCGTCAACAGCGATGGCCACACCATGGAATCGGTATGACTGACGCTAACGCCCTGCCCGTCGAAGGACGACTGCTCTATATTCCTCAAGTACCACTGGCCATCGCGAAACTCCGCCTGCGCGGCCCGGGTCGTCACCCGCAGCTCATGCTCGTCATCGAATTCATAGACCGTCAGGTCGGCCAGGCGCTCGCGCGCCAGCACCTTGCTGGCATTGATATACAGGTTGTCATCGCGCACCCACAGGCCCCGGCTGCCAAGGAAGCTGACCCCGCGCTCGGTCGCCGACGCCCGCAGGTTCTGGCCGAGGCGCTCGGCAACCGGCGCGACGACCTCGCCGATAAAGACCGCGACAACCAGCATCAGCAGCCCGGTTTGCAGGACCGAGCGCACGATCCGCCACACCGACAGCCCGCACGCGCGCATGGCCACCAGCTCTCCGTGGCTGGCCATCTGACCGAGACCCATCAGGCTGCCGAGCAAAGTAGCCAGTGGAAACAGCTCGTACAGGCTTTGCGGGGTGGTCAGCAGCACCGACTGCAGCATGACGGGCAGTGTGTAGCTGCCCTTGCCGACATTGTCGATCTCGTCGATCACATTGAAGAAAATATCCAGGCCGACCAGCACCAGCAGGGCGATGAGCGTACCGGTCACCACCACACCGCCGATGTAGCGATCAAACCTGGTCATCGCCTGAGCCCCAGCCCGCACACCAGGCGCTCACCGCGCAGCAGCAGGACGGTCAGCAGGACCGGGATAAGCGGCACCCACCACAGGCCGATCTCCACAGGGATCACGCCGCGGCCGACCCAGATCTTGGCCGTGCCGAGCAGGTTGTAGTAAATGATAAAGATGAGTACGGCAAGCACCAGCCGGCCATAGCGGCCCTGGCGCGGCGAGGTCCTGCACAGCGGCACTGCCAGCAACACCAGCGCGATCACGGACAGGGGTAGTGCAAGCCGCCATTGCAGCTCGGCCATATCCATGGGATCGCCGGAGCCCAGCAGCTGGCGGGTCGGTATCGCCTCGCGCAGCTCGACGACCTCGGCGGCACCCGGCAGCTCGATCCGCACCCCGTACTTGCCGAATTGCATGACCCGGTAATCGGCCTGGCCCGGGGTACCCTCGTAACGGTGACCATCGACCAGCACCAGGTAGTCGTCACCGGTGGCCTCGTCCAGTGTCCGGTAGGCCGACTTCGCCGTCACCAGGCGCGACTGCCCGTTCGCCTCATCCCCGTCGCGGAATACGACGAACACGTTTTCCATGCGGGCACGGTCATCGGACAGACGTTCGGCATAGAAAGTCACCCGGCCGCGATGCAGTTCGTTGAAACGCCCGGCACTGAGAACGGTGAGGTCGGCCTCCTGCTGGGCAGTGGCCCTGAGGCGATTACTCATACCCTGCACTTCGGGGCTGATCTGCAGTGCAAACCAGGCAAGCACCACGGCCACCAGCACGCCCAGTATCATCAGCGGCCGGTAAATGCGACCCGGACCGACGCCGCAGGCTGACAACACCACCATTTCATTATCACGGTACAGGCGGCCCAGACCGAGCACCACACCCAGGGCCAGCGCAAACGGCACCACCAGCACGAGATACCACACCATCTGCAGACCAAGCAGACGCAACACAACATCACCCGGGATATCGCCCTCGGCTGCATCACCGATGAAACGCACCAGCTTGTTGCTGACCAG
The DNA here is from genome assembly GCA_013041945.1 of Halobacteria archaeon. Classification (GTDB taxonomy): domain Bacteria; phylum Pseudomonadota; class Gammaproteobacteria; order UBA9214; family UBA9214; genus UBA9214. Next base: position 4,915 of record JABDRC010000165.1, on the reverse strand, counting down.
CACCAGCGTCAGCACGGCCGTCACGGCAAACCAGCCGCTGATCACCTCTTTCAGCAGGTAACGATCGAAAATCTGCAACATCTGGCTTGCCCGGGAAGCACGATGAAAAACACGTCTGCTTCCAGTACACTCCCCTGTCATGCTGATACCTGGACAGGCATCAATCCGGCTACGCGGCTACCGTATAACACTTCGCCGGTCAGCTGCAAACACATCCACGGACAGACGAGGAATCCTTGATGAATTTCACCGTTAAAAGCGAACATCCCGCCAGCGTCAAAACCGGCTGTGTCATTCTCGGCGTCTTCGAACGACGCAAACTGTCCGAACCGGCCAGCCGCTTTGACAAGACCACGCGCGGTCTGCTCGGCAAGCTGCTCGCCGACGGTGAAATGGATGGCAAGTGTGGCGACACCCTGCTGGTTCATTACCCGAGAGGTGCAAAGTGCGAGCGGGTCTTGCTGGTCGGCTGCGGCAAACCCGGTGAGTTCGACAACAGCGCCTACCGCAAGGCCGTAGCGGCTGCCGCACGGGCAGTCAACACCTCCGGCGCAACCGATGCGGTCACCTGTCTCGCCGAACTGGACGTCAAGGGCAGCGACACCTACTACAACATCCGCGCCCAGGTGGAACTGGCCCGCGGCACACTTTACAGGCCGGATGAACTGAAGAGTAAAAAGGACAAGGCCAGGCGTCCGCTGCGCCGGCTCGCTATCAATGTCGACAAGGCAGCACAGGAGCAGGCACGCAGAGCCGTGACCGACGGCGTGGCGATTGCTGCCGGTGTCGAGCTGGCGCGTTCGCTCGGCGACCTGCCGGGCAACCTGTGCACGCCTTCGCACCTGGCGAATACCGCCCGCGAACTGGGCAAGGCCAGCAAGCAGCTCAAGGTCAGCGTCATGGAAGCGGCCGCCATGAAGAAACTCGGCATGGGCGCCCTGCTATCGGTTGCGCGCGGCAGCGATGAGCCGGCCAAACTCATCAGCCTCGAATACAGTGGCGGCAACCGGGGTGACAAGCCGGTGGTGCTGGTGGGCAAGGGCGTCACCTTCGACTCCGGCGGCATCTCGATCAAGCCGGCGGCGGCCATGGACGAGATGAAATACGACATGTGCGGTGCCGCCAGCGTACTCGGCACGCTGCAGGCCTGCGTGGACATGGAACTGCCGCTCAACGTCGTCGGCGTGATACCGGCCACGGAAAACCTGCCGGGCGGCAGGGCGAGCAAGCCGGGTGACATCGTCACCAGCCTGTCCGGCCAGACCGTCGAGGTGCTGAACACCGATGCCGAGGGGCGCCTGATCCTGTGCGATGCCCTGACCTGGTGCGAGAAATTCAACCCGGCGGTCGTGATCGATATCGCCACGCTCACGGGTGCCTGCGTCATCGCGCTCGGCGCCCACGCGGCCGGCCTGTTGAGCAACGACGACAAGCTGGCCGGGGACCTGCTCGCCGCGGGCAAAGCCGCCGGCGACCGTGCCTGGCACCTGCCCCTGTGGGACGATTACCAGCCGCAACTCGACAGTAATTTTGCGGACATGGCGAACATCGGCGGGCGCGAGGCCGGCACCATCACCGCCGCCTGCTTCCTGTCCCGCTTTACCAAAAAATATCACTGGGCCCATCTCGATATTGCCGGTGTGGCCTGGAAAGGCGGCAAGGAAAAGGGCGCGACCGGCCGGCCGGTCTCCCTGCTGTGCCAGTACCTGCTCGATCGCTGCGGCCAGCGATGACGCAGGTCGACTTCTACATACTGGCAGATACGGCCGCCGCTGCGCGGCCGTTGCTGACCTGCCGCCTGACCGAGAAGGCCTGGAAACAGGGTCACAGGGTCTATATCAACGCGGCATCGCCAGAACAACTCGGCGAGCTGGACAACCTGTTGTGGACATTCCGGGCGGGTAGCTTTATTCCCCATGCTGTCTATACTGGATCAGACGGGGAGCAGCCGGTCGCGCTGGGGCACGACACTGAACCGGGCGATTTCGACGACGTACTGCTCAACCTCTGCAGCGAGGTGCCGGCCTGGTTCAGTCGTTTCAACCGGGTGGCCGAGCTGGTTGGCGCTGACGAACAGCAGCGTGCGGCAGCACGTGACCGTTACCGTTTTTACCAGGACCGTGGCTATACCCTGAATACCCATAAGCTATGAAGCACGACTACTCAGACCTGGCGCTGGACAAGGACGGGATACCGATCCTGACGGACCTGGTGCCGGAAGAGAACATGGAAAGCGCGCCCGTGGACAGGCAACCTGCCCCGCCGCCACCGCCGCCCCCCATACGCTCACCCGAAGACATCGCCCGCGAACTCCTCAACAGCGGCATGGTTCAGCAGCAGCTCGACCAGATGGCCAGCGAACTGGCACAGGATGTGCGCCTGCAGATCGAACAAACCCTGGCGGAGGCTGTCGATGAGGCCGTCAAAAGGACCATGGACAAACATACGGACATCGCCTCGCAGCACATCAGGCGGCAACTGGATACTGCCCTGCCGGTGCTCATCGCCCGGGCCTTGCTGGATGCCGAGCTGCACAACTGAGCACCCTGCCGGGCCCGCCAACCCCCGCAACCGTCATCCACTCTCCTTCAGGTATAATCGCCGCTTTCGGTCGGGCAAGACCGTGACAGCAGCGAAATCCTGATGGACAAGACCTACAACCCGCACGCAATCGAACAACACTGGTACGAAACCTGGGAACAGGAGGGCCACTTTGCGCCTGCCGGCGAGGGTGCACCCTATTGCATCATGATCCCGCCGCCGAATGTTACCGGCAGCCTGCACATGGGGCACGGTTTCAATAACACCATCATGGATGCATTGATCCGCTACCATCGCATGAAGGGAGACCAGACCCTGTGGCAGCCGGGCACCGACCACGCCGGCATCGCCACGCAGATGGTGGTCGAGCGGCAACTGGCTGCCGAAGGCAAGTCCCGTCACGATCTCGGCCGCAAGGATTTCATCGAGCGCATCTGGAAATGGAAAGAGGAGTCCGGCGGCAACATCACCCGCCAGCTGCGCCGCATGGGGTCGTCTCTGGACTGGCAGCGCGAGCGCTTCACCATGGACGAGGGCCTGTCCGCCGCCGTCCGGGAAACCTTCGTGCGCCTGTATGAAGAAGGCCTGATCTACCGCGGCAAGCGCCTGGTGAACTGGGACCCGGTGCTGCATACCGCCGTGTCCGACCTGGAAGTCAACTCGGAAGAGGAAGCCGGCCACCTCTGGCACATGCGTTACCCGCTGGCCGACGGATCGGGCCACCTGGTGGTGGCCACCACACGCCCGGAGACCATGCTCGGCGACACCGCGGTGGCCGTCCACCCGGACGACGAGCGCTACGGATCACTGCTCGGCAAAACCGTTCGCCTGCCGCTCACCGACCGGGAAATCCCGATCATCGCGGACGATTACGTCGATCCCGAGTTCGGTACCGGCTGCGTGAAGATCACACCGGCGCATGACTTCAACGATTACGAGATGGGCAAGCGGCACGACCTGCCGATGATCAACATCTTTACCGTCGATGCCAGTATCAATGATGCGGTCGAATGCGATTATCGCGGCATGGACCGGTTCGCGGCCCGCAAGCGCATTGTCGAGGACCTCGATGCGCAGGGTTTGCTGGAAAAGATCGAGGACCATCGTCTCATGGTGCCGCGCGGCGATCGCTCGGGCACCGTCGTGGAGCCCTACCTGACCGACCAGTGGTTTGTGAAGATCGGTCCGCTGGCCGGGCCGGCCATCCAGGCTGTCGAGGACGGCACCATCCGCTTCGTGCCGGACAACTGGAAGAACACCTATTACGAGTGGATGCGCAATATCCAGGACTGGTGCATTTCCCGCCAGATCTGGTGGGGCCACCGCATACCGGCCTGGTATGACGAGGCGGGCAACATCTACGTCGGACGCAGCGAGGCCGAGGCACGGGAGAAGAACGGCCTGGCGGCCGACCTGCCGCTGCGCCAGGACGAAGATGTGCTGGACACCTGGTTTTCCTCGGCCCTGTGGCCCTTCAGCACCCTGGGCTGGCCGCAGGATACCGGGGCCGTCAGGACCTTTTACCCGACCAGCGTACTGGTCACCGGTTTCGACATCATCTTCTTCTGGGTCGCGCGCATGATCATGATGGGTCTGAAATTCATGGGCGATGTACCGTTCCACGAGATCTACATTCACGGGCTGGTACGTGACGCACACGGCAACAAGATGTCCAAGTCCAAGGGCAACGTGCTGGATCCGATCGACCTGATCGACGGCATCGAACTCGATGCCCTGGTCGCCAAGCGGCGCTCGGCGCTGATGCAGCCGCAGATGGCTGACAAAATCGAGAAGCTCACCCGCAAGGATTTCCCCGGCGGCATCCCCGCCTACGGTACCGACGCACTGCGCTTCACCTTCGCCGCACTTGCCTCCACCGGGCGCGACATCAATTTCGATCTCGGGCGCATCGAGGGTTACCGCAATTTCTGCAACAAGCTGTGGAACGCCGCACGCTATGTGCTGATGAATACCGAGGGACAGGACTGTGCACAGGACGGCGGCGATGTCGAACTGAACAGCGCGGACCGCTGGATCCAGTCGCGCCTGCAACTGACTGCCCGGGAAGTCACGGACGCGATCGACAGCTACCGCTTCGACCGGGCCGCCAACAGTCTCTATGCATTCGTCTGGGACGAGTATTGCGACTGGTACCTGGAACTGTCCAAGCCGGTGCTGACCAGCCCCGACAGCAGCGCAGCGGCAATGCGCGGCACGCGCCGGACACTGGTCAGTGTCATGGAGACGGTGCTGCGCCTGCTGCACCCGTTCACGCCCTTCATTACCGAGGAAATCTGGCAGCGCATGGCACCGCTGGCCGGTGTTGCCGGTAAAACCATCATGCGCCAGCCCTACCCTGTTGCGGATGATGGCA
>JABDRC010000323.1 GCA_013041945.1 Halobacteria archaeon | reverse complement strand
TGTTCCGCACCGTCCAGGATGCGCGGGGTATGCCGCACCAGCAGGTCATCGTCGATGGTGTATAGATGACTGTTCGCGACGGCACGCACCCCCGACCACCGCCGCCACTGATCCAGACCACCCGCATCACCGGCGCTGCCTGTCGTCGCGATAATTACCTGCGGATCCCGCACCAGGACGGCCTCGATGCCGACCTGCGGCGCGAGCCGGTCAAGACCGGCAAACACGTTGCGCCCGCCGCACAGGCGGATCACGTCGCTGATGACATGATCAGCGGTGACCGTCATCAACGGCCGGCCCCAGGCCTGGTAAAAAACGTCGACCGGGGGCTTGCCGGCATTACGCTGACGCAGCGCCGCGAGGCGCTGCCTGAAGGCATGCAGGGCAGACTGCGCCTGTTCACGCGTGGCAGCCAGCTCGCCCAGCCGGGACAGCGTGGCGCCGATGTCCTCGAGCGTGCGCGGCTCGGACCTGAAGACCGTCAGGCCCAGCCCGTGCAGACGTTCGACCTGGTCTGCCGGATTGCCGCTGTGCCAGGCCACCACCAGGTCAGGCTGCAGTGCAACGATGCGCTCCAGGTCGAGTCCGGCGCCTGTGCCGATGCGCCGGATTGCGCGTGCAGCCTCCGGGTAATCACTGAAGCCGGACACGCCGACAACCGAGTCTCCCGCCCCAGCCGCAAACAGCAGCTCGGTGAGATACGGTGCCAGGCTCACGATACGCCGCGCCGGCTGTTCAAGGGACAGCACCCGGCCGGTATCATCGGCTACACGGATTTCTGCAAGCACGGTTGCAGGCAACAGGCAGACGACCGGCAACAGAAGTCTTGCGCCTGAAAGAAATCTGCCACAGAGAACACAGAGATTCTTCATGTTATACCCGTTACCATGAACCCGGTGTTCTCTGTGGCTGAAAATAATTTTTCCATGGCATCACGACTTGCGTCTATCGTCTACCCGTAAAACTATACGCTATACTCCCCCACCATTATCCATGCAGGCAAGAACAGGCATATGAAATCACCCGTCGTAGTAATCGGCATCGGCGAAATGGGCGGTGTCTTCGCACGCGGACTGCTGCGCGCCGGCTATCCCGTCTATCCCGTCACCCGCCAGTCGGATATCGAGGCACTGGCGCAGCAGCTCCCGGCCCCGGAACTCGTACTGGTCGCCGTCGCCGAGAAAGACCTGCATTCCACTCTGGAAGCATTGCCGACCGCCTGGCATGACCGTGTTGCCCTGCTGCAAAACGAATTACTGCCGGCCGACTGGGAACAATACGGATTCAGCAGCCCGACCGTTATCTCGGTGTGGTTCGAAAAGAAGCAGGGCCAGGACGTCAAGGTGCTTATTCCCTCACCGGTGTTCGGTCCACAGGCCAGCGTGCTGGTGGACTGCCTCATCGCCCTCGACATCCCCACCCGCGTACTGAACAGCGACGAGGAGCTGCTGTTCGAACTGGTGGTCAAGAACGTCTACATCGTCACCACCAACTGCGCCGGGCTCGTAACCGGCGGCACCGTCAGCGAACTGTGGGAGAACCACCGCGAACTGGCCGATGGCGTTGCCCGCGAGGTCATCGCGATACAGGCAGCATTGACCGGCAAGTCCCTGGATGCGGACGAGTTGATCAGGGCCATGCTGGTGGCATTCGAGGGCGATCCCGGGCATGGCTGCATGGGGCGCAGCGCCCCGGTCCGGCTGGTGCGTGCCCTGCAACAGGCCGATGCGGCCGGCCTCGCGGTACCACGCCTGCGTGAAATCGCCGGCCGTCAGACCTGATCCCGGGTCGCTGTCGTCGCTTTTCCAGGCACGAATCCTTCAGACTCGCGGCGTGCAGCCGTAATCCGGAGTGTGACCTGGCGCAAGGAACCGGTCTAACAGGGGAGCCAGACTATATTGATGTCTGTCAGTGGCATGCCATTTCGGGGAATCATCCCGGCCTGCCTGCTCATGCTGTCACTGGCCGGTTGCGGTGGCGGCGGCGGGGGCGGGGCGCAGTCGGCCGCGCCCGGTGCTTTCTCGGTCAGCGGTACGATCACAGCCGCCTCCAGCAGTGCCGTGGACAGCGATGTGAACGATCCCGCTGCATCCTATGCCGACAACAGCGTCCTCCCCACGGCGCAGGACATCCCCAACCCGGTCACCGTCGGCGGTTATGTGAACCAGCCCGGCAGCGGTGCGGCGGGGCGCTCGCAAATCATCGGTGACACCTCGGACGTCTACCGTGTCACGCTCGCGGCAAACCAGACAATTACCCTGACTATCGCCAACAGCACGGAAGGTGACCTCGACCTGTTTCTGGGGGACGCCAGCGGCGTGTTACTCGACAGTTCCGCGGGCGTGGGTATCACCGAATCGCTCACCGTGGCCCTCGCGGGCACCTACACGATCGAGGTCTACGCTTTCTCCGGCGCATCCTCCTACACCCTCGTACTGGGCCAGCAAATTACCGCTGCAGCGACACCGGCACTGAACGTCACCGATAATTTCGTCAGCGACGAAGTGGTGGTCAAATTCCGCAAAACGCCGGCAAACCGCGCAATGAAATCGGCAAGCCAGCTCGCTGCCGCGCACGGCATGACCGCCCGGAGGGGTGCACGCGACCGCGCCATGCTGATGGGTGTCAAGCGACGGGGCGGGCAACTGGCGCAAGCAGCCGCCGCACAACCCGTATTGCTGACCGGCAACCCCGCACTGCGCCGGAAATGGGAAACGATGAGCGCAATCAAGCGGCTGCGCCGCGAGGCAGACGTCGAGTATGCCGAACCCAACTACATCCGCCAGTCGACGCTGGTGCCGCTCGACCAGTACTATCCGCTGCAGTGGCACTACCCCCTGATCAACCTGCCGCAGGCCTGGGACATCACCACCGGCAGCAGTAATGTCACGGTTGCCGTGATCGATACCGGCGTGCTGAGTGCGCATCCGGACCTGCAGGGCCAGCTCGTGCCGGGATTCGACTTTATCAGCGATCCGTTCAATGCCAACGACGGCGACGGCATCGATGCCGATCCGTCCGACCCGGGCGATTCGGGTGTCGGCGGCAGCAGCTACCACGGCACCCACGTCGCCGGCACCGTGGCCGCCGCGACCAACAACACCGACGGCGTGTCCGGCAGCAGCTGGGCCACCCGCATCATGCCGCTGCGCGTACTGGGCCTCAACGGCGGTACCACCTATGACATACGCCAGGCGATACGCTATGCCGCAGGACTGAGCAATGATTCCGGCATGACGCCGGCGCAGCCGG
>JABDRC010000307.1 GCA_013041945.1 Halobacteria archaeon | reverse complement strand
GGACCGCCTCGACATGCTGCTGCGCAACGGCGGCCAGGGCCTGGTGCTGGTGTTCCTGGTGCTGTGGCTGTTCTTCGGTACACGTTACAGCTTCTGGGTGACCATGGGGCTGCCGGTCTCGTTCCTGGGTGCGATGTTCGTGCTGCCGCTCGTCGGCATCACCATCAACATGATTTCGATGGTGGGCCTGCTGATCGGTGTCGGTCTGTTGATGGACGATGCTATCGTGATCGCCGAGAACATCGCCGCGCGCATGGCCAAAGGTGATACACACGCCCATGCGGCGATCGAGGGCGTCAAGCAGGTGCTGCCCGGCATCCTGTCCTCGTTTGCGACCACGCTGCTGGTGTTCGGCTCGCTCGCCTTCATTACCGGCACCATCGGGCAGATCCTGCGCATCATGCCGATGGTGCTGATCATCGTGATATCGGTCAGCCTGATCGAGGCGTTCTGGATCCTGCCGCATCACCTGAGTCACTCGCTGGCGCACATGAAAAAGAAGGCACCGTCGCGTTTTCGCCAGGGTTTCGATGATGCCTTCGATAATTTTCGCGATCGTTTTTTCGATCCGGTGCTCGACCGTGCGGTGGATTACCGCTATCTCACGCTCGGGATCATTATCATGTTATTGCTGTTTGCGGTCGCCATTCCTGCCGGCGGCAAACTGAAATTCGTCGGCTTCCCCGATATCGAAGGCGATGTTGTCGAGGCCCGCATTCTGCTGCCGCAGGGTACGCCGCTGGCGCGCACCGAGCAGGTCATCACGGCGATGGAACAGGCGCTGGCGCGTGTCAACGATGAGTTCAGGCCGCGCCAGCCGGATGAACAGGACCTGGTGCGCAATGTCACCGTGATCTTCGGCGAGAATCCGGATGCGTACGAAAACGGCCCGCACGTTGCACGCGTGGTCGCGGACCTGCTCAGTGCCGAACAGCGCGATGCACCGCTGGATGAGTTCCGCAATGCCTGGCGCCGGGAAACCGGCGAACTCGCCGACGTGATTTCGATCAAGTACACCGAGCCGGTGATCGGTCCGGGCGGGCGGCCGATCGACCTGCGCCTGCTGGGTGTTGACCTCCATCGGCTCAAGGCGGCCTCCGTAGAGTTGCAGGACTGGTTGAATGGTTTCGCCGGTGTGCACGATCTCAGTGATGACCTGCGACCCGGCAAGCGCGAATACCGCCTGCGGCTGAAGCCGGGGGCAGGGGCGCTGGGCCTGAACGCGCGTTCCGTGGCCGAACAGGTGCGCGGTGCCTACCAGGGGGTGAAGATCGATGAATTCCCGGTGGGGGCCGAAACCTACGAAGTCAACCTGAGGGTTGCCGCCAGCGACAGGCTGGGGCCGGAAGATCTTGAGAATTTCACCGTGATGGGCCGCGATGGTGCCCTGGTGCCGTTGCTGGTCGTGGCCGATGTCGAACTGGTGCGCGGCTGGGCAAGAATCAACCGCGTCGACGGTCGGCGAGCGGTCACGGTCCAGGGTGATATCGACCGTGAAGTCGCGAATGCACAGGAACTGCTCAACCTGGCGCGCAATTCGTTCATTCCCGAACTTCTCGAGCGTTATCCGGACATCGCTTTCGATGTGCAGGGCGAGAGTAAGGAGTCGGCCGAAACCGGGCAGTCGATCGTGCGTAATGTCCTGCTCGGTCTGATCGGCGTCTACATGCTGCTGGCGCTGCAGTTCCGCGGTTACCTGGCGCCGTTGACGGTAATGGTGGTAATCCCGACCGCGCTGATCGGTGTTGTCATCGGCCACTTGGTGATGGGGCTGGACCTGACCATGCCCAGCATCATCGGCATGGCCTCGCTGTTCGGTGTCGTCGTCAACGACTCCATCCTGCTTGTGGTATTCATTCGTAACGAGCGCAACAATGGCGCCTCGGTGGTCGAAGCCGCCAAGCACGCAGGGCGGGCCCGCTTTCGACCGATACTGCTGACCTCGATCACCACGGTTGCCGGCCTGATGCCGCTGCTGCTGGAAAAAAGCCTGCAGGCGCAGATTCTGATCCCGTTGGCGACAAGCCTCGCGTTCGGCCTGGCTACCGCAACGATCGCTGCCCTGTTCCTGGTACCGGCGGTCTATACGATTCTGGACGACCTGGGCTGGCTAGGCGCGCTCGATCAGGAAGCGGATGAGGCAGAAACCAGTGGGGTTAGTGGAATAAGTGGAGTCAAATAAGCGTTGTCAGAACAAGCTTTCTTCTTGATCAGGTTTTATTTTATCTTCCTGGCATCAACATCAATTTTGCTAAACGGTTTGATCCGGATATCTTAAAACTTGCCGTTATTGTTTTTCCACTCGCTGCGAGGTGGAATGGCTTCTGTTGTATCCCAGTGCTCGACAATTTTTCCATCTGTTACGCGATAATGATCAAAGAAGGAAGAATGGGTTTGATTTGCGTAACCCTCGCATACGGAGAGAATAAAATTGCCTTCTGCTAATAACCGGTGACACTTTTTGTACTCAACAGGGG
>JABDRC010000306.1 GCA_013041945.1 Halobacteria archaeon | reverse complement strand
AAGACCCAGCAGCTGGGCGTCGGCAGTACGGGACGCAAGGCGATCAACACCTTCCCGGCGTTTCTGGATCTGGTGCGCCGGCAGTTGCAGCGCGATTACCGCGACGAGGACATCACCTCCGAGGGTCTGAGCATTTTCACCACCCTCGATCCGCAGGTGCAGTGGGCGCTTGAACGGGCGATGACCAGCCGCCTGCGGGACCTCGAAACCGCGCTGGGTTCGGAGAAGGGGAAACTGGAAGCGGCGGCGGTGGTCACCGCGGCCGAAAGCGGCGAGGTGCTTGCGCTGGCCGGCGGTCGTGATCCGAAATTTGCCGGTTTCAACCGTGCGCTGGATGCCCGGCGCCAGGTGGGTTCGCTGATCAAGCCGGCCGTTTACCTGACTGCACTGGAACAGCCCGGACGTTTCACCATGGCAACGCTGCTGGACGACAGCCCGCTGACCTATACGGCGCGCAACGGTGACGTGTGGGAACCGGACAACTACGACAAGCTCAATCACGGTGAAGTCCCGCTCTACCAGGCACTCGCACATTCCTACAACATCAGCACCGCGCGCCTCGGCCTGACGCTGGGCGTGGACAAGGTGGTGCGCACGCTCAAGCGGCTGGGCGTGGAGCAGAAGCTCAATCCCTATCCCTCGCTCATGCTCGGCGCGGTCGAGATGTCACCGTTGCAGGTGGCGCGCCTGTACCAGACGTTTGCCAGCGGTGGTTTTTCAACACCCCTTCGGTCGATTACCGCGGTGCTGGCGGCCGACAAGACCCCGCTGCAGCGTTATCCGCTGAACGTGATCGCCGCCGTGGAGCCGGCGTCCAATTACCTGATTACGACCGCCATGCAGCATGTCGTGCGCGAGGGCACCGGCCAGGCGGTCTATCACGTGATGCCGGCCGAGCAGACCGCGGCCGGCAAGACCGGCACCACCGACGACCTGCGCGACAGCTGGTTCGCCGGCTTTACCGGCGACCGGCTGGGGGTGGTCTGGATCGGACGCGACGACAACCAGCCGACCGGCCTGACCGGGTCCAGCGGTGCACTGCGCATCTGGCGGGACCTGTTTGCCACGGCCGGCGGGACAAATCTCCAGCCGCCGGGCGATGGCATCGAATACCACCGGATCGATCCGCTTACCGGGCTGCTGGCTGATGAAAGCTGCCTGGATGCCGTACAATTACCCTTCATACGCGGCAGTGCCCCGACCGAACAGGCACCCTGTGCTAACAGGCCGCGGCCGATTGACTGGTTCGAGGAGTTGTTCAATTGAAGTCACTTGCAGCTGCATACCGCGCTATCGCCCTGCTGGCCACAACACTTGCGGTGTTCCTGCAGGGCTGCGCGACACCCACCTACTATCCGCCACGCCCCGGGGACCAGGCGCCGCCGGTCATCGAGCAGGGCACCGGCGTACCCGTTGAAGAGCGCATGCCGCCGCCGGTAATCCGGCCGACGGTGCCGACGCCGGTACAGCCGCCCGTGGACCGCCCGCAACCGCCTGCCGTCGTGGCACTGCTGGACACGGCCGAGCAGCAGGCGAATACCGGGGACCTGGAGGCCGCCGCCGCATCACTGGAGCGTGCCATACGCATCGACCCGCGCAATCCCGCACTCTGGTATCACCTCGCCACGGTGCGCCTGTCGCAGGGTGAGGCGCGTGCCGCGGAACAGCTTGCGGTGAAATCCAACAGCCTGTCGACCGGCAACAAGTCACAGCAGGCGCGCAACTGGGAGCTGATAGCGCGCGCCCGGCGTGCACAGAACGATACGGCCGGTGCGAAAGAGGCCGAGCAAAAGGCGCGGGCATTGCGGTAATGTATTTGTGGTTTATTAATTTGGCGTCATTCCCGCGAAAGCGGGAATCCAGCGGGAAATAATGCGCAGTACGCGCGCTTATGTGCATGTCAATAACAAGAAAACATGATCCGGTTGCAGTTCGATGATGTACTGAATTCAAAATTCTTCCAAGCACCCTGTATAACGATTCTGCCTGGTATTATTCATTTACTGCATCGCCCGAATACGGACTGGATTCCCGCTTCCGCGGGAATGACGGCTGTCTTTCCTGATCGGTATATGAGAGATTGCTCTTGCTATGACATTCTTTCCCGACTGCGAGGGAATGACGAATGATCATTATCATTTGATGGTTACCCATGTCTGAAATAACCGATCTGCTGGGCGAATCCGGTCCGCTGGCCAAGGTGCTGCCGGGCTTCGCGCCGCGTGAGGAACAGCAGCGCATGGCGGAGGCGACTGTCGCATCCATCGAGGCGCAGCAGAAGCTGATCGTCGAGGCCGGCACCGGGACCGGCAAGACGTTCGCCTACCTGATGCCGGTGCTGCGATCGGGGCGCAGAGTCATTATCTCGACCGGTACGCGTCACCTGCAGGATCAGCTGTATGGCAAGGACCTGCCGATTGTGCGCGATGCGCTGCACGCGCCGGTGAATACCGCCCTGTTGAAGGGACGGACGAACTACCTCTGCCTGCACCGGCTGGCAACGGCTGCCGAGGATGGCGGCCGTCTGCAGGGCAGACAGTTGCACGAACTGGAAGAGGTGCGCGCCTGGTCGGGCCGCACCCGTCAGGGCGACATCGCCGAACTCGGCCTGCTGTCAGAGGATTCCCCGGTGTGGCCGCGGGTGACCTCCACGACCGAGAACTGCCTCGGCCTGGAATGCGAACACTACCAGGAGTGTTACGTCGTGAAGGCGCGCCGCCATGCGATGGAAGCCGACGTGGTGGTCATCAATCACCACCTGCTGTTTGCCGACATGGTGCTGAAGGAGGAGGGCTTCGGCGAGTTGCTGCCGGGTGCCGATGCCTTCGTCATCGACGAGGCGCACCAGCTGCCCGAGGTGGCCTCGGTGTTCTTCGGCACCACGCTGAGCAGCCACCAGCTGCGCGACCTGGCGCGCGACATCCGCCTGGAACACCTGCGCGAGGCCGGTGACATGCAGGACCTGCCGGATGCCGCCGGGCAACTGGAAGGCCAGGTGCACCGCGTGCGCCTGGCGCTGGGTCAGCGTGACCGGCGTGCCGCCTGGTCCGAGGTATCCGCTAACAGCGAACTGCAGGCGGTCCTGCAAGACCTGCAGCAATCATTGCAGCAGTTGTCGGACTGGCTGGCGATGGCCGCGGAGCGTGGCAAGGGCCTGGAAAGCTGCCGCCAGCGGGCCGTATTGCTGCGCGACCGGCTGGCACTGTTACAGCAGCATGCCTCGGGCGAGTATATTCACTGGTTCGAGACCTTCCGTACCTCGTTCCGTCTCAACCTGACGCCGCTGAATGTCGCACCGGTGTTTCGCGAGTGCCTGGAAACGCTGTCGAGTGCCTGGATCTTCACGTCGGCGACACTCGCGGTCGGTGACAGCTTCAGTCACTTCGCCGCACAGCTGGGACTGGAGGATGCCGACACCCTGAAACTCGACAGCCCGTTCGACTACCAGCGCAATGCCCTGCTGTATCTGCCGGAGAACATGCCGCAGCCGAATCAGCCCGGCTATGTCGAGGCCGTGGTGGCCTGCGCGCGCGCTGTGCTCGAGGCCAGCGGCGGGCGCGCCTTCATCCTGTTTACCAGCCACAGCGCCCTGCGGACGGCGGCCAAACTGCTGGCGGATGAGTGCGACTACCCGTTGCTGGTGCAGGGCGACGCACCGCGGAGTGAGCTGCTGGAGCAGTTCCGGGCGGCGGGCAATGCCGTGCTGCTGGGTACCAGCAGTTTCTGGGAAGGTGTGGATGTGCGCGGCGAGACGCTGTCGTGTGTGATTATCGACAAGCTGCCGTTTGGCTCGCCGGGTGATCCCGTGCTGCAGGCCCGCATCGAGGCCCTGCGCGAGCAGGGCGCCAACCCGTTCATGCAATACCAGCTGCCGCGCGCGGTGATCACCCTCAAGCAGGGCATCGGCCGGCTGATCCGCGACCAGGCGGACCGGGGTGTGCTGGTTCTGTGTGATCCGCGCCTGCTTGAAAAATCCTACGGGCGCATCTTTCTGCGCAGCCTGCCGGCCATGCCGCGCACGCGTGATGTGGATGACGTGCACGAGTTCTTCGCCGGGGTCGGGTCGGGTATGACAGACCCGCTGGCGAGCAGCCTGCCGACATGACGCGCCTGCTTGCCATCGAGACCTCGTCGGCGGCCTGTTCAGCGGCGCTGTCGATCGACGGTCGGGTCGAGGAACGTCACGCGCTGGCACCGCGCCAGCATGCGTCGTTGATACTGCCCATGATCGAGTCCCTGCTGGTCGAGGCCGGCCTCCGTGTTGGCGAGCTGGATGCCTGTGCGTTCGGCTGCGGACCGGGTTCGTTCACCGGTGTGCGCATCGCTGCCAGCGTCATACAGGGGATCGCCTTCGCCGTCGACCTGCCGGTCGTGCCGGTCTCGACCCTGGCGGTGCTGGCGCAGGGCGGCATGCGCGAGAGCGGCCAGGCGCATATGCTGGCCGCGCTCGATGCACGCAAGGATGAGGTGTACTGGGGGGCTTATCGGCAATCCGGCAGCGACCGGCCGGAACTGCTTGGCGAGGAGCGGGTGTGTGCACCGGCCGACATAGACATGCCGGCCGGCCCAGGCTGGGTGGGCGTCGGCAGTGGCTGGGCCGCGCACGGCGAGGTGCTGGCGGCGCAGGCCGGTGAGCGGCTGGTGCGGGTCATGCACGACCTCGAGCCCAGGGCGCGTGATGTGGCGACCATTGCCATGACGGATTTCCGGGCCGGCAGGACGGTTGCAGCGGCCGATGCCATCCCGGTCTACCTGCGCAACCGGGTTGCGGATGAAAGGAAGACTTGGGTAAGTCGTGGAGATATAAACAGGCCTCGCGCAAAGCCGCCAGGCTGCAAAGAATAAAACAACGCCACAGAGAACACAGCGAAAGGAGAGTCAATTACACGTGCCAGACAAAAGCACTCTTCTCATCCGGAATATCGATCCACTCGGTGATTGGATGGATCCTCAGTCGAGCGACAAGCCACCGTAGGCGATACCGGTCAGATGGGCCATCTCCCGATTCCAGGTGGTCAGGTCATCCATACAGAACTTGTTTAAATGGTCATGACCACAGGCCCGTGCCATTACCTGCATAAGCTCGGTCGAGGCGCGGAAGAAGTTGTTGAGCTGCTCCGCTCCCTTCTCGATCTTAAGGCGCTTGCGAAGATGCGGTTTCTGGGTGGCAATACCCACGGGGCAGTTGTTGGTATGGCAGGCACGCATGCCCAGGCAACCGATTGCCTGGATTGCTGAGTTGGAAACTGCTACGGCGTCGGCTCCCAACGCCATTGCCTTGAGAAAGTCGGCTGGCAGTCTAAGCCCGCCGGTAATGACCAGCGTCACATCACCACGGCCTTGTCGATCGAGATAACGGCGGGCCCGTGCCAGGGCCGGGATGGTGGGGACCGAGATGTTGTCGCGAAAAATGAGTGGTGCGGCACCGGTGCCGCCAC
>JABDRC010000302.1 GCA_013041945.1 Halobacteria archaeon | reverse complement strand
GGTTATGCGGCAGGCCCAGGGCCGCGGCGACCCGGCTACCCAGCTCCACCGTGGCATCATCCGTCGCGACGACACCGGCAAACGGACGTGCCTCGCCGGCTGCGAGCAATTGTTGCAATGCGTCAGGATCCTGCAGGTCGATATGCACACCGGCGGCGATCTCGCTGACCAGCGAATAGCGCCCTTCCGAAGCAACCAGTACATCGATCCGGTTGCGCCGGGCGGCCTCGATGAAGGCGGCCGTGCGGTAGCTGTTCGGCGGCGCGATCAGCAACAGGCGCGGATTACCTGCCTGCTTGTCCATCCGGGACGGCCAGCAGGACGGAAAAAAGCAGGGAAGCCCTGGAAGATATTAATTCGCCTAAAAGACGAAAAGTGCGCAAGGCTTCCTCCAGGAGGAAACAGGATTTTCTTCGTGCCCCTGGCGCCCTGGCGGTGAAAACGGGTGTATCAGGACAAAGCTGGATCAGGCACACCCGCCGCCGGCCGCACCGCAGGCGCCACAGGTGCCGGAGCCACCGGTGATTGCAAAGGCATTATTGAAGACGAAGCTGGCACCGGTCGGGCGCTCGACGTAATCGATCTCGACGCCGCGCAGAAAATTCAGCGCCACGGCATCCACATAGACATCGAAGCCTTCTTCCTTGCGCACACAATCATATTCCGCCTGCGTGTCGGTAAATGTCATGCCGTAACCCATGCCGCCGCAACCACCGCCGGATACGAATACGCGAATGGCCTTCATCTCATCGTCCTCGACCTGGTTGAACAATTCGAGCATCTTCTCGCGCGCGGCCGCGGTCAGTGTCAGATCCGTGTCCGCCAGTTGGGCGTTGAAACCGTTTGCCTGTGCCATGAGTCACCTCGTGTTGTCCGTCGTACAGAAACTTGCCAGTAAGGACAAATATATACGCAGCGCTTGACTGATTCCAGCCTCCCGCACGGGATACCGGCGATGGCCCTACCCACCTCGCCCCATAATAATTATAAAATTCAGTTTGTTATGACTTCAAAATCTGGTGCGAACAGTAAGATACGAGTCTAAATGAGAATGATTTGCATTAATATTAATATTGATTAAAATACCGGTACATCCTCTATTCATCACGTACCGGAGTACACCCATGAAATTCACGACAGTCCTGGCCATTGCCATGGCCACTGCCATGACCGGCCCGGCGACCGCAGACAAGCTGCCCTCACCGGAAGAGATGTGGAAAATCATCCAGCAACAACAGCAAGAGATCGAGGCCCTGAAAAAGGGGCAGCAGGCCGCGGTGAAACAGGCCGCCGACGCCGATGAGAAGGCCGAGGCCGCGGTCGTCGCGGTCGAGGAATCCGCTGCGGGCGGCAGCGGCGGCAACTGGGCAGACCGCACCACCATCGGCGGTTACGGCGAACTGCACTACAACAACGTCGATGCCAGAGATCCCGCAAACGATTACAAGGAAATTGACTTTCACCGCTTCGTGCTGTTCTTCGGCCATGAATTCACCGATGACCTGCGCTTCCATTCCGAGCTCGAACTCGAGCATGCCCTTGCAGGTGATGGTGCTGACAAGCCCGGTGAAGTCGAGCTGGAGCAGGCCTATATCGAATACGACATCCGCGATAACCTGCAGACCAGGGGCGGTGTGTTCATCCTGCCGATCGGCATCCTCAACGAGACGCACGAGCCAAACACCTTCTATGGCGTGGAGCGCAATGATGTCGAGAACATCATCATCCCCAGCACCTGGTGGGCCGCCGGCGCGGGACTGTCGGGACAGCATGCCAGCGGCATCAGCTGGGACCTGGCCGTCCACGAAGGCCTGGAGATGCCGACGTCCGGCAGCAGTGCCTTCCGCGTGCGCAGCGGCCGGCAGAAATCGGCCGAGGCCAACGCCGAGGACCTGGCCTGGACCGGTCGTGTCCGCTATACCGGCATACCGGGCCTGTCACTCGGTGCGAGCATCAACTACCAGACCGATGCCTCACAGGTGAGTGGCGATGACCTGGAATCCGGCCTGCTGCTCGAGGGCCATATGGACTATCAGAAAGGACCATTTGGATTACGTGCGCTGTACGCTGAATGGGATCTCGATATCACCCCCGCGGGACTTGCACTGGTGCCGGGTGCAGACAGGCAGCAGGGCTGGTACATCGAACCCAGCTATAAGCCGCTCGCCAATGTGGGCGTCTACGCACGCTACGAGGATGTCGAGGGCGCACGCACACGCGACCGCTTCGACCAGTGGGAGATAGGTGTGAACTACTGGCCGCACGAGGACGTCGTGCTCAAGGCCGACTACCGCAGCCGTGATCATGACCTCACGGCCGATGCCGGTCGCGATTTCGATGCCTTCGATCTGGGTATCGGTTACCAGTTCTGACCGGTGCCGGCTGTCGCGGGCCGGCAGCAGCCCTGTTATGCTCACCGCCCCGATGAACAGACTGCCTGTATTGCTCGCGCTCGTCCTGCACGCCGGCTGCCTGTGGGCGGGCGGGACCTACCAGACGCCGGAGGACTTTCTCCACGAGGTGTTTGCCGGGAATGTCCCGGCGCCGCAAGTCCTCTGGCTGAAGGACGACGTGCGGGAGACCAGCACGTCCATCATGGGCCATCGCTACCCTGCCATCCGCGTGCGCTACTGGCTGCAGGGCACGCGCAGTGCCTGGATACTCGAGGAGATCGGCAAGGAACGGCCGATCACCACGGGACTGGTCATCAATGAACAGGGAATCGAACGGCTGCGCGTACTGGTCTTTCGCGAGAGCCGTGGCTGGGAGGTCAAACACCCGTTCTTTACCGACCAGTTCCCGGGTATACAACTGACGGCCGGGCGAGAACTCGACGGCCCGATCGACGGTGTATCCGGCGCGACCCTGTCCGTGCGCGCCCTGAAAAAACTGGCCCGACTGGCCCTGTATTTTCACAGGCAGGTCGTGACATCCAATGACGCGGCACCCTAAACATAAATCAGCCGGCCGGCGGCTGCGTTCACTCTACCTGTGGCACCGCTGGATCGGCTTGACGGCGGCTGCCTTCGTCATCGTGCTCTCGCTCACCGGCCTGGCGCTCAACCATACCGGGGAAATGGCACTCGACAGCCGCTATGTAGAGTCGCCGGCGCTGCTGGACTGGTACGGCATACGGGCACCGGACGACGTCACCGCCTACCGGGCCGGACCGTTGACCATCGCCTCGATCGGACGGCAGGTCTATGTCGACAGCGTGCTGCTGCCGAACACCGAACCGCCGCTGGCGGGTGCCGTGGAGCTTGATGAATTTATCGTTGTCGCCCTGGCCGACAGCCTGCTGCTGCTGACCCGCTCCGGCGACCTGGTCGAACGACTGGGCAGTGTGGCGGGTACACCGGCGGATATTCAGTCTGTCGGCGTTACCCCGGACCAGCGCCTGGTGCTGCAGACGGCAAGCGGCTACCAGGCCACGGACGCCGGGCTGATCGACTGGAAGCGGACTGCACCGGCGGAGGTTGCGTGGTCTGCGCCAGTCCAGCCCGAACCGGCGCTGGTCAGCGCATTGCAACAGCGCTACCGGGGTACGGGATTATCCGTCGAGCGCGTAATGCTCGACCTGCACAGTGGTCGCATCCTCGGCGCATGGGGAGTGTGGCTGATGGACGGCGCCGCCATTGTCTTTCTGCTGCTCGCGTTCAGCGGCATCTGGCTGTGGGGCCGGCGCCGTGCCAGCGCCCGCGCCCACCAGCGCCATATTCGGGCAGGCGGCAAGCCGCAGGCGCGCGGGCAGTCAGCCGCGCCGCCGGAGGTGCCGCACGCCCAGCAGGGACAACAGACCAAGCAGTAACCACAACTCACCCGCCTGCCAGGCAGTGCCGCCGCGGCGACCCAGGCTGCAGGCAAAGCCGCTGTCGCCGAATTCAGCGCGCGTAAAGGTGCTGGAATAAATTTCCGGCGGATCCGGCATCATCTCGTCCGTCCAGACGATACGGTTCAGTCTGGGCGCACTGCGCGCCTGCGGGAAGCAGCTGGTGGCCGAACCCGTCATGGTCAGGTTCTGCTGGATCACCACCGTACCGGTAAAGGTGATATGGGCATCCGTGATTGCATAAGGCGCCGGTGCGGCACAGTCGAAATCGATATAGGTGGCGTGGATGCGCTTGTCGCTGCCGATGCGCGAGGTGACATGCCACTGGAGCATGCCTTCACCTTTGGTGATCTGTTGTTCGAACAACTTTATGATTGCGGGGTCAGCCACACCGCCGTCCTGGGCATCCAGTGACGGGTTCAGCCGGGTCAGGAAGATTTCCTCCACATCATTCAGGCCCGGCATGATCGCCTGCTTGAACACGATATAGAGCGTGTCGTCGAAGGTGTCGACATTGACCGTGACGTTGCCGGCCAGCAGGCCGTCATCGACTGACAGCAAGGTCGGATCGATCCGCACCTGCGTCGGTGCCAGGGGATCGCCGTCAACCATGGCGTAGTAAATCTCGTCGGTCATGGTCCCGGCGTCACTGCTGAACACGATATGCGCGTGGCCGGCCGTATCCACGTCCACATCCGGCAGGCCCGTGCCGCTGGTGACAATACCCAGCGAGAGCGGACCGTTCAGGAGTGTCCCGTCGACGGGATTGACCTTGGCATATTCCACCATCCCTGTGTTGCTCTCCCACACCACGTGAAGATCGCTGTTGGCGTCGATGCGCATGCGCGGATGTATTGCATTGTTGCCGCCGGCAGTCGATAAACGCGCATCGGCGAGCAGTACATTGATGTCGCCCTGCATGACCGCCGTCCCGTCAAGCGGTGCAAGCGCAGGATTGAGCTGCTGGAAATAGATTTCCCCGTCGGTCGCATCCTGCCAGACCACGTAAGCCAGACCGGCCGCGTCGACCGAGATCGCCGGCCAGCTACTGGGCATCCCCGAGCCGGGCGTGTTGACCTGCACGGCCGGAATGAGCTCGAAACCGGTCGAATCGAACAGCTTGTACATGACGGCACCGCCGTCGACGACAGTGTCGTGCCAGACCAGGTGCAGGTTACCGCCGTTATCGATGCGGTAATCGGCGAAGTCCGCGGTATTGCCGGCACTCGTCAATGCCTCGGCCGCTGCAACCACGCTCGCCGGGCATTGCAGTAACAGCACGACCGCCAGGTAACCCAGGATTTTTTTCATTCGTCTT